>DATBAY010000582.1:0-4588 GCA_036271295.1 Lacipirellulaceae bacterium
ACAATACGAGTTGAGCAATGGTGAAGCTAAACGAGTATGTAAAGATTGCGAAGGCTGCCGAGATCTTGGGCGTCTCTCAGAACACCCTTCGCAATTGGTCTGAGGCCGGAAAAATTCGTTTTCGCCGGAACCCGGTGAACGGCTACCGGCTTTTCCGCTTAATCGACCTGGAAAAGTTTCTCGCGATAGCGGCAGAGCCGGTGGAACCGTCGCAACAAAAGAGAGTCAAACGCAAGGCCCGTTAATGACGATCGGTGCAAAAAATTCGATCAAACCCGGATGCCTGGTGAGCGGGCCGACGCTGCCGGAACGCATAGAAGTCCTTGCTGTAGTCCCGATGGGTGAATCGCTCAAATTGATTGGGCGTGGAACGTCCACCGGTCTTACGTACGATCCGGTTCTCAGCACCGCCCAACTCGCTCAATTAACTGTTTCTGCAGATCAACTCCCATTCGACGGCGACGCCCGCCTATTCCGCCTGGGGGTCGAAGCGCATCGACTTGGCCTTGCGTACGAATACGACCCATTTTTTTCGCTATCCATTGCGAGAGTTGATCCGTTGCCCCACCAGTTGGAGGCAGTATATGGATATTTCATGCGCCTGCCACGTATTCGCTTTCTGCTCGCCGACGATCCAGGGGCAGGCAAAACGATCATGGCCGGCTTGCTGCTTAAGGAGCTGAAGGCCCGCGGCCTTGTTCGACGGGTGCTCATCGTCGCGCCGGCAAATCTCACGTTTCAGTGGCAGCGTGAACTTTCGGATAAGTTCCGCGAGAAGTTTGACGTTATTCGCGGCGACGTACTTCGCGCAAATTACGGTCAGAACCCATGGCAAGAGCGGGATCAAGTAATTACGTCGGTGTCCTGGGTATCGGTGGTCGAGGACGCCCGCGAAAGTCTGCTTCGATCTCGCTGGGATTTGGTCATCGTCGACGAGGCGCACAAGATGAGCGCCCGCTCAGAAGACCACAAAACTTACGCCTATAAACTGGGCGAAAATCTGTCGAAGATGACGGACCACTTTCTCTTAATGACAGCCACGCCGCACAAAGGCGATCCCGACCATTTCCGTCGCTTTCTGGCACTCCTCGATCCGGACGTCTACGGCGCTATCGAAAGTCTCCAGCAGGCAATGCGGGAACACGAAGCGCCGTTCTACCTGCGGCGCACCAAAGAGGCACTTGTCACCTTTCCAGACCCCGAAACCGGCGAAGTTCGCAAGCTGTTCACCAAGCGCGACGTGCAAACGGCAGCTTTCGACCTCGACGGTGAGGAACTCGAATTCTACGACGAGCTCACGCGCTATGTGGAAGATCAATCGATGGCGGCCGCGGGCGACCCGTCAGCCAGGGGCCGCGCTGTCGGATTCACGATGGCTATGCTTCAGCGCCGCATGGCATCGTCAATCTACGCTGTCCGTCGCAGTTTGGAGCGCATGCGCGACCGTCGAGAAAAGATTCTCGAAGACCCCGAAGCCCATCGTCAGGAGCAAATTGAACGCCGCATGCCTGAGGACTTCGAGGATCTGACCGACGAGGAGCAACAGCGCATCATCGACCAGCTTGAGTCGGAAGTACTCTCCGCCGATCCGGCCGTGTTGCGTGAGGAAATTGGACGCCTTACCAAGCTAATCGACGACGCCAAAAACCTGGAAGCCCGCGATGTCCAGACCAAACTCAATAAACTGCGGGCGGTTCTAAACGCCGAAGGTATTTTCACCGACCCTAAGATGCGGCTACTCGTATTCACGGAACACAAAGATACGCTCGACTATCTTGCGGGCGATGGCAAAGACGGGCGGCCCCTTGGTAAGCTCCGCGAATGGGGCCTAACACTTACGATGATTCACGGCGGCATGAAGATCGGTGATCGCGATACGCCCGGCTCGCGCATTTACGCTGAGCGCGAATTCAAAGAATCAGCCCAGGTGCTGGTCGCCACGGAAGCTGCCGGCGAAGGCATTAACCTGCAATTCTGCTGGTTGATGATCAACTTCGACATTCCCTGGAATCCCGTCCGGCTCGAACAGCGCGTCGGCCGCATCCATCGCTACGGTCAGGAGAAGGACTGCATCATCTTCAATTTTGTGGCGCAGAACACCCGCGAAGGCCGCGTATTACAGGCGCTCATCGAACGACTTATGGAGATACGCGACGACCTGGGCAGCGACCAGGTATTCGACGTGGTCGGCACGATCTTCCCCTCGAACCAGTTGGAAAAGCTATTCCGCGACATGTACGCTCGCGTCACGGATGAGCACAAGATTCAAGATCGTATCGTGCGTGACATGAGTCCCCAGCGTTTCCGGGCGATCACTGAAAGCGCTCTCGAGGGGCTGGCCAAGAAAGACCTCAATCTCTCCGCCATCATGGGCAAATCGGCCGAAGCCAAGGAACGGCGGCTCGTTCCAGAAGTCGTCGAGTCGTTCTTCGTCGAGGCGGCCCCAGAGACAGGCTTGCTGCCAAAAGAAACTGGCAAGGGCAGCGGTGTGTTCCGTGTTGGCAAGGTGCCGCGCAACCTGCTTCCAATCGGCGACCGGCAGGAAACACGCTTCGGCCGTCTGGGTAGGGAATACGGCAAGATCGTTTTCAAGAAGACGTTGCTTCCGACCGACCCCGCGCTCGAATGGGTTACACCCGGCCATCCGCTCTTCGAGGCCGTCCGCACCGACTGCCTTGCCGAGTGCGACGATCACCTCCGTCGTGGCGGCGTGTTCTACGATTTGCACCGCACGGCCCCCGCGCTGCTCAATGTCTTCGCGGCGTCGATCAAGGATGGCCGCGGTAACACGCTGCATCGCCGGCTCTTTGTGGTGGAAACGACGCCTACAGCCGAAATGCTCCTTCACGAACCGACGGTCCTGCACGAAATCACACCGGCACCCGCTGGTACACCGGTGCCCACTGGCTTTGAGATACCCGACCGCACCCGCGTCGAGCAGTTTCTTTATGAACGGACGCTGAAGCCTTGGATCGCCGTGGCCGCCGTCGATCGCGTAACCGAAGTTGCTCGCGTTGCCCGGCACGTGGAGATCAGTCTCAATGCCCTCATCAATCGCCAGCAACTTCAATTGGCCGAATTTCTCAATCGCCAAATCGAAGGACAAACGGTGACAGGGCTCGATGGCATCATTGCACAAGCAGAACAGCATCTCGACGAGCTCAATAACCGTCTGGATACGCGCAAGCGCGAGCTAGAGCTCGAACGACACTGCGTCATTTCCGACATCACACACGTAGGTCGAGCTTGGGTCGTACCCCATCCCGAGCGGACGAGCCCGCAGCTCGCGCCGATGGTTCGCGACGATGAAATTGAACGAATCGCCGTCGCGGAGGCGATTCGCCACGAACGCGACCGCGGCTGGGTCGTCGATAGCGTCGAATCCGAAAACCGCGGCTTTGACCTCATCTCCCGCCGACCGCACCCTGAAGACTCAAAGACATTCATCGAGGTCCGATTCATTGAGGTGAAAGGTCGCGCGGGTATCGGCGTCGTCGCCGTGAGTGCAAATGAGTATCAAACTGCCATACGTCTTCGAGGCGACTATTGGCTGTATGTCGTGTTCAATTGCGGCGGCACACCGCAAATCAACACGATCCAAGATCCTGCGCGACTTGGTTGGCAGCCAGTCGTAGCGGTCGAACACTACCAAGTTGGCGCTGGCGAAGTGCAACGATCCGCATCCAATTGAGATATACAGATGGACGACTCTAAACTAGATCGCTGGCGACAATGGTGGAGTGAGGCGAATTCGGATTCGTCCTGGCGCTCGACGCACGATCACGAGGATCAGCAGCGCACAAAGATTCGATCTGAAATGCTCGGCCTGTTGAATTCGTTTATCGCCGGATCCGTTTCCGTTGAGCATCTGCGTGGTGAGTTTGATCGGCGCACTCGAACAGATTGGCGTTGGTTCGGATTCAAAGGGCTATCCGGAGCGATGTTCCTCAACATGCTGGTCAAGCATATCCGAAGCGAGATCGCATTAACCGAACAGCTCAAAACGGCTCTTGCCGTTCCGCCGGACGAAAGCACAGCTACAGAGCGTTTAGGCGACTTGATCGGTTACCTCGAAGGAGAAATCGCAGTTGGAAATGCCACGAAAGCACAGCTCCAACCAGCACGCGCACCGTTTTTCGTGAGCGCATGGTGGCATTTACAGCAGCCGGAAGATTGGCCCGTCTATTATCCTACTGGCCGAAAGACATTGCAGATTGAAGGTGAGTACGAAGCGAAAGACAAAGCCGCTGACGACTATTTTGCGTTCCGTCGAGCCTTCCTCGAACTAGCCGCTGTATTGAATGTGTCGTCATGGGAATTTGAGCATCTGCTCGACTGGTGCAACAACAGAGAGTCACAAAAGCGAACCGCGGTCATCGAGGTGCATTCCGCCACCGGCGTTGAAAACGACGATATCCAGCCGAATGACGATAAAACTGAGGAAGCGACGCACACCAAGTCGCAGTGGCTACTGGCCAGGATTGGTCAAAAACTCGGGTGTAAGGTATGGATCGCAGCCAATGACCGCAAAAAAATCTGGAATGGCGAGACACTCGGCGAGTTGAGCCTCAGCGAACTTCCCAACCTC
>DATBAY010000583.1:0-2476 GCA_036271295.1 Lacipirellulaceae bacterium
CGCCGAAAAGACTGCCGGTACGACCGATCCTGTCGCCATCGAACCGCCGGAGAGCGGACCCGCGGGCAGCAACGTATCGCCCAGCACGGCCTCGACTTTATCGAGCGGCACCCCGGTCTTCTCGGCGGCGAGCTGCGCAAGAATGGTGTACGTTCCGGTGCCGATATCTTGCGTAGCACAGGCCACGCGCACCGTGCCATCGTCGCGCAGCTGTACGTTGGCCTCGGCGGGAAAGCGTGCAGCAATCCATGCGCAGCTGGCCATGCCCCAACCCAGCGTCAGGCCATCGCGCTTCATCGAGCCAATTTCCGGCGTACGCTTCGACCAACCAAACTTTTCCCCGCCAAGTTCGAGGCACTCGAGCAAGTGCCGCGACGAAAAAGGCACGCCCAGCGATTCGTCAATTTTCGGCTCGTTCAGGACACGAAACTTAACCGGGTCGATCTTCAGCAGATCGGCCAACTCGTTCATTGCCGCTTCCGTCGCATACATGCCGGGCACGGCGCCTGGTCCACGCATGTCGGCGGTGGCCCCGATGTTTCGCTTCGCGCGGCCGAACCCTACGCGCAGATTGGGCACACTGTAGTGGAACGCAGTCGTCTCACCACAGTCTTCATGGTGAATGTCAAGCATCGACGTGGTGTACACGTAGTCGTGCTGCAAAGAGACGAGCTTTCCATCCGCTGTAGCCCCAAGCCGCACACGCTGTTGCGTGCGCGGACGATGGCCGACGGTCTGAAACATCATCTTGCGGCTTACGACAAGCTTTACCGGCTTGCCCAGCTTTCGCGCCGCAGCCGCAGCGAGCGGGCAGTGAGTCCACGGAAACAGCTTGCTGCCGAAGCCGGAGCCGACAAACTTCGTGATGACGCGGACATTCTCCTTCGGCAGACCGAACATTTGCGCTAGAACCGTCTGGAGATTGACAACTCCCTGCGACGACTCATACAGCGTCAATGTTGTTCCGTCCCAAATGGCGGTGGTTGAATGCAACTCGAGTGGATTCTGAGTTTCCGCCGGCGTGACATACGTTTCATCCAGTTTGACAGACGCCTTCTGAAACGCTGCGTCCGCATCACCACGTTCGCTCTGCACTCTCTTTAGCGTAGCGAACGTCGTGGCGACGGTTTCGGGTTCGTCGTCCGCCTTAAGATGCGTGTCGACGTTCGGCTTCTCGGTTGAATACTCGACGCGCACCGCATCAGCTGCAGCTTTGGCTGTCTCAAACGTACTAGCCACGGCGAGCGCCACATATTGGCCGTAATAGCGGATCACATCGTCTTCAAACGGCGGGCGGCGCTCGTCCGTGATGCCCTCGAAACCTTCGCCCAGAACTGCCCGAGAAATCTGGCCAATGTTCTTGCGGTGGAAAATCGCCCGCACTCCAGGCATCTTCTCCGCACGCGCCGTATCCAGGTTAGTGATGCGGCCGTTTGCAATCGTCGCCTCGACCGGCACCGCATACACCAAATCGGGGAAATGAAAGTCCGACGTGTACTTGGCCTTTCCTGTGACTTTCAGTGGGCCATCGACGCGCGGCGTGCGCTTGCCAATCGGAGAGTTCGTCGAGCTTTCTTGAATGGCTGCCATCAACAGTTCCTCAACTTTTTGCGGCCGTTTCCAGCGCGTGAGTCAAACAACGCCTGGCCAACTCGATCTTGAATCCATTTTCGCTTTGCGGTTTTGCGTCCCGCATTGCCGCCTCGGCCGCTTTGCGAAAGTTGGCCGTGCCGGCGGGCTGCCCAACGAGCATGGACTCGGCCTCGGGCGATCGCCACGGCTTTGTACCAACGCCACCCAGCGCGATTCGCGCACTGGTCACACTCCCCTTCGAGATTTCGAGAACGACCGCAGCCGAAGCCAGCGCGAATTCGTACGAAGCTCTGTCGCGGAGCTTCAAATACAATTGCTTGCTTCCCACTTTCGTCGGTGGCAGCTCAACATGCGTAATGAGGTCCCCAGGTTCCAAAACCGTCTCGCGGTGCGGCGTATCGCCGGGCAAGAGATGAAATTCGGCGATCGGCACGGCACGCGAACCGCTCGGTCCTTGAATGTGAATCGTGGCCTCGAGCGCCGCCATCGCGACGCACATATCGGATGGGTTCGTGGCGATACAATGTTCGCTCGCCCCCAGCACCGCGAGCATTCGATTGTGGCCCGTAATCGCGGGACAGCCGCTACCCGGCTCGCGCTTGTTGCAGTGCATCGCGGCGTCACGAAAGTAAACACACCGCGTGCGCTGCAGCAAATTCCCGGCCGTTGTCGCCATGTTGCGAAGTTGGGCTGATGCACCCTGCAAAATCGCTTGCGAGAGAACTGAATAATCGCGCTTAACAGTTGCGTCATTGGCAAGATCGGCATTGCGAACAGTCGCGCCAATTCTAAGCCCACCACCGCGCGTGGCTTCAATTCTGTCGAGCGGCAATCGGTTAATGTCTACCAGTTGCGACGGCGTTTCCACACTCAGTTTCATGAG
>DATBAY010000584.1:0-2214 GCA_036271295.1 Lacipirellulaceae bacterium
CGCTTCGTAGCCGGCTTCCTTATCCAACGTGTCGCCCAGTCTGCCGCAAACGGAGACGCCGTCCGCTCCCACCGGCCCGTGGCCTGAAACGTATGCCAATCCGTCTTGCACGTGCACGAATCGATACATGCCGAGCGTGCGAACACCAGACGGCAATTCCAACTTGAGTTCCATTAGCCGGGCTTCAAAGCTCACGTTTTATTCCTTTTTGTACACACTCTTCGGGTCGAACACTCTCTCGGCGACGACTTTCACGCCTCCGGGCGTAACCTGCCGAAAGAAGCACGATCGATAGCCCTCGTGGCATGCTGCGCCCCCCACCTGCTCCACCTTGAGGAGCACGGTGTCGGCATCGCAGTCCACGAACACAGCCTTGATGTTCTGAAAGTTTCCGCTTTCTTCTCCCTTACGCCACAATCGCCGACGCGAGCGGCTGAAGTACACCGCCCGGCCTGTGGAGAGCGTCTCTTCCCACGCCTCGCGATTCATGTGGGCGACCATCAACACGTCGCCAGTAGCTGCATCCTGCGCGACAGCCGTTACGAGTTTATCTGGACCCGAAAATGCAGGTGATATTGAGGGTGAGTTGCTCATCGAGATTGTTAACCGTGAAGACCAGCGGAAGAAAAACAGCATATCCGGGCAATCGCGCCCAGGCCAGCGTCGCCCGGTACAGCCGTTACATTCGCACGTTCGCACCTCTCTCAGGTGGCGTACTTGCCTTAGCAGGTTCACTACAACCGCGTTCACCCGTACTTTGCGGCCCAGCAATACTGACCGCAACGCCCGCGCAAAGTTTGTCTTCTCGGTAAAGCTGCAGTCCCGCGTCGAGATGGACGATGCTGAGGGTGACGGATCGATCGAGACGCAGGAGGCACGCTCGCTCACTCTCATTGCGTTGGAGATAGCGTGTTCAACAAGTCCTTGACCGTTGTGCTGCCCGTTTACAATGGCGAAACGCAGCTGCGAAAAAGCGTGAACGAAATCCTTGAGCTCGCCAGTGAGCTGACGTCGAAATTCGGCGTCCTCATTATCGACGACGGCTCGAACGACTCCACCTTTGAAGTGGCCGAGGAGCTTGCCGCACACTATCCGCAGGTTTCGGTCCGCCGCCACCGCCAACGACGCGGTCTGGGCTCGGCGATCGACTACGCCCAACGCCGAGTGCGAACCGACGCGATTATTCTGCACGACGGCGTCACGCCGATCGACTCCAGCGAGATCAAAAGCCTCTGGCGCCGCTGGACCGCCCAATCAGCGAGCGGCAAAAGCGACGCTGCCGACGGCGCCGCGCTCCAAGGCCCGATGAGCGACCTCGCGAACTTGTCGGCGATTCACGCCGCCATGGAAAAAGCCCACGCTCGTATCATCGGCTTCCAAATGGTCGAGCCCCTGCCATTCGACGAAGCGTTCGCGCAGTGGGAAGTGCCGACAACGACGAACATCCGCCGCAACGACACGCCGAGCAAGCCCGGTGCCGTTGGTGTCGGCCGTATCCCCGCCATGCCTCGCCCAAAGATCCTCGCTTCCCTCGCGAACTTCGCTTTGGGCGAATAGAGCCGGCTAGTTTGACTTACGGACTTCAGCAAAACCGCCGGGGGCAGTCCCCGACGGTTTTGTTAGAACGGCCGCTGCATGCGAGAGTTTTTGCGCGTGAAATCGCGAATGTCTCGATCTTGGTGCAAAACCAAGGCACTGGCTCAATAAGTAGTGGGATTGCCTCGCCCCACTTCCGCCGCTGATTCGCTTCGGTAATTCTACCGGAATGAAGGCCGCAATCGAACTACTCAAACGCGAGGCGCTGCTCAGGCGCAACGCCGCGATACTGAAGGCCAAGCGCGACTATCACCACGACCTGAGAGTGATAAAGCAGATTGGGCGCAACGCTGGGCTGTGTATGGTGGGTAGGCCGCGTAAGCAGCCGGTCGCTACTGAGGACGCCAGCCTAAAGGCCGTTGTGGTCGCTCGGCAGATACTAATGGAAAGCAAGCCGCTGACGCTGCGGGAACTGACCTTGGAAGTCCAGCGGCGCGGGTGCCGGTCTGCGGACAACTACCGGGAAGTCTCTCATGCCATCAGCACCGGGTTAGGCCATAGCAAGCGGCACTTCAGGCGGGATGGTGAGGGGCGGTGGGGGCTCAAAGCTGAATGATTCTAGCGCGACCATTTCTGCTAATTTCTGCAACGGTTCCACGCGCAGCACCTCGCACGAAA
>DATBAY010000585.1:0-1516 GCA_036271295.1 Lacipirellulaceae bacterium
AGGGCGAACTTCGGCACTTTACGCCTCAGCTTGGCGATGATACGTTCCGCCAATGCCGGTCCGACGCCGGGCAAACTCGACAGGACTTTCGTGTCTTGTTCCTCGATCGCCATGGCCACATCACGCACTGGCCGGGTCATGGCTCGCAGAGCTTTCTTCACTCCCACGCCGTCGACCGAACAAAAGAGGTCGAAGAATTCCCGCTCGACGACATTCAAAAAGCCAATCAATCGCGGCGTCATCCGCCCCTGCATCGGATTCCCTTCCAGGTATTCGATCGTGTGCAGGCTGATCGTTTCGCCCAAGCTATGCTGTAACTGCCGCCGGGCGAATTCCGGAATCCGCACCTCATACTCGAACGCATCGACTCCCAGCGTCAATGATTCTTCCTCGATCGCCAACAGCTTGCCACTAATCTTCGTGATCATCGGCTCTCCTCGCCATGGAAATATGTCTCTTGCACTCGGACTGAACGGGCGGCTAGCGCCGAACCGCTCAGTTTTACCTCGTTCCGCGCTGTAAGCGGAATGGTAGTAGCCACCGAGAGCGCCGCGGCATCGATCATTGGTCGATGTCACCCGCACTTGCACTGAACCGGCGGCTAGCGCCGAGCCGCTCAGCTTTTGGGCCTCAGCAAAACAAAAATGGGGGAATGGCTCACCACCATTCCCCCGTTCTTTTTTTATGCCGATTTTCGACTTCCCAATTCCGACTTTGCCTACTGTCTTCCAAAGCAAATCAAACACATATCATCGCTCTGCTTCCATTTCCCCACGAACTTCTTCACATCTTCCAAAATCAATGGCCCGAGTCCTGAAACGCCCGGCACATCGGCCCCAAGCCGTTTCTGCAAGCGATCGATGCCGTAAAGTTCTCCCTTGGCGTTCATCGCCTCGCTGAAGCCGTCCGTAAACACGGTGATGCTCTCGCCTGGATGCAGCGGAATTGTGAACTGCGTGTACTCGCATTCGGCATCGACGCCCAGGGGCATGCCCCCTTCCTCCGTGCCGATCGGCTCGACTTTGCCATCGCAATGTCGCAAGAGCGGATCCATGTGCCCGGCATTGACGATCGTCACCGTATTCTTGTCGAGATCGAGCATCGCCAGCACCAGCGTCACGAATCGGTCTTCCCAACCGCTGCGGCTGAAACTGGCGTTGAGCCGATTGATGGCCTGCGCCGCCGTCGGTTCGCTCACCAGGCTGTAGCGTGCCTCGGCCGACAGTTTCGCCATCAGCAGCGCGGCCGCGGTCCCTTTGCCCGACACGTCGGCCAGCACTACGGCCAGTCGATTTCCGGGGAGCGGAATGTAATCAAAGTAATCGCCGCCGACCTGATTGGCCGCTTCGTAGAAGTCGAAGAAATCGTAACCTGCAACTTGCGGCGGCTGGCTGGGCAAGAAACCTTGTTGCACTTTGTGGGCCAGTTCCAAGTCCCGTTCCAGATCGCGATTCTTCAGCGCGGCCTCGTGCAGCTGCGCGTTCTCCACGGCAGCGGCTGCCTGGCAGGCTACGCT
>DATBAY010000586.1:0-5711 GCA_036271295.1 Lacipirellulaceae bacterium
CGTGCCCTCCGTGGTTAAAAAATTACTTGGCCGCGGCCACCGGATTGCTAACGAGCAGCTCAGCGATTTGCACCGCGTTCGTGGCGGCGCCTTTGCGGAGGTTGTCGCTGACGCACCAGAACGCGAGGCCGTTGTCGCATGAGAGATCTTCGCGGATGCGGCCGATGAACACGGCGTCGTCGCCGTCGCAATCGCTCGGCTTCGGGTATTTTCCGTTCGCTAGGTCGTCGACGACCTTGATGCCCGGAAAGTTTTCGAACAGCTCGCGGGCTTCCTCGGCCGAAATCTTGCGCTCGGTTTCAACGAGGATGCTTTCGCTGTGACAATTCGAAACCGGCACGCGAACGCACGTTGGGCAGACTCTGATTTGGTCATCACCCATGATCTTGTGCGTCTCGAACACCATCTTCATTTCTTCGGAGGTGTAGCCCTTATATTTGGCCGAACCGATTTGCGGGATGAGATTGAACGCAATCGGATGGGCGAACATTTCATACTTGTGCTCCTTCCCGTCGAGCGAAGCCTTCGTGCCCGCGATGAGGTCGCGCTGCCCGGCGACACCCGCCCCGCTCGTGGCCTGGTAGGTGCTGACGACCACGCGGCGAATGCGGCTGGCGTCGTAGATCGGCTTCATCGCGACGACCATTTGTGTCGTCGAGCAGTTAGGGCTGGCGATGACGCCCTCGTGCTTGAATGCATCTTCCGGGTTCACTTCCGGAATGACGAGCGGCACCTTTGGATCCATGCGCCAGTATCCGCTCTCGTCGACCACGACGCAGCCAGCCGCTTTCGCCCAGGGAACGAAGTCTTTGGCGACCGGATCGGGCGTGCTCCCAATGGCGAGGTCGATCCCTTCGAACGCATCCGGCTTGAGCTCTTTTACCGTATGCTTTTTGCCTTTGAACTCGATCGTTTGGCCAGCTGTTCGAGCGGAAGCGAGGAACGTGATCTTCTCATAGGGGAAGTCCCGCTCCTCGAGCATCGAACGGATGAGCTGGCCAACGGCGCCAGTAGCGCCGACGATAGCGATCGATTCAAACACGGACGATTCTCCTCGCGGAAATTGAACGTTCTCGGACCTTCCAGTCAAAGACGAGCGAACCGGCGGCGGGGTTCGCGAGCCGGACCGTGGAAAATCCAGTATAGGTGCGATCTGCGCGGCGAACAACGATAGCGCTAGTCCCCAGCTCCAGCCCGGGTCGCTTTCCCGACGACTGCGAGCGACACGCGGCGAGCAAACGGATCGAAGATTCGCCGCACGGTTTTTGGCGAGACAAATGCGAGGTTGCCGATCAGCATGACCAGCCCGAATGTGGGCATGCCCAAGAACAGCGCGATTCCGCCGTGCACGAAAATGGCCATTAGCAACACCCAGGGCCGCGTGAGCGCCGGCCAGACGAGCGCGGCATAAGATAACTCCCAAAACACCGTCAGGTGCGTCATCAAGTTCATGAACAACTGGTGACTGATCATCCAAGTCATATCGAGTGAGCGGTACTCGGCCAGGTCGAAGGAGAGCCAGGTGGCCTCGCCCGTTTCCCAGGGAAGTCCGCCGATTTTCGCGATCCCGGAGAACAAGTAGATGATGCACATGTGGACCTGAATCAGGCGTATCGCAAGATTGGCGAACGAAGTTGCGGGAACTTCGTTGTTACCTCGGCGCAAGCGCCACAAGCGGTCGATCGAATAGCGTGCCCCGCACGGCCCGACCATGAGGTACATGGCCAGCATGCAGTTGATTTTATCGAGCCCGAAATATGCGCCGGGTGTTATTCGATTGGCGTACGAGACGGCAAATAGAAACGCCAGAATCGCCATGACGCGACTGAACAGGCCGACCGTGAGCAAAAAGAATACCGTGAGCGCGGCGATGTGAATCGTCCAGATCAACTTGGGCGAGCTCACATAGTTGAAGTGCGTCCACATCGTGTTGATGTGCTTTTCCGGCGGCGTGGGCGAATTCGGATCATTCGGCCCATCGATCATTTGCTGATGCAGAGTCTTGGGTAGCCAACCGTCGTCGCTGAAAAACTGAGTGAGCCCCACCGACCAAACGAGGTGCGTGTACAGGAGCATCGCTCCCGCCAGGACGCGGATTGCCGATAGCGTGGTCGGGCTCGACGGCGCAAACCAGAACTCGGTCCATGCGTCCCAGGCTTCACCCAAATAGTCGCGAACGGCAGCAATCATCTTCGAGGTCCTCCTTGCCAACGATTGGCAACATTGGTTCGCTCGGCTTGCCAATTCAAAGGACGACTCGGTTGCGCCGGCGGCGCGAAAGATTGCTTTTGTGTCTCGGGCGGCGGCTCGGGCTCGGGCGGCAAGTCACTGCGACGCTGGACGGCTTCCGCTTCGAGCTCGTATCCCTGTTCATTGAGTTGATGCGGATCGCCTTCGCGGGCCATATCTTGCGATAGCCGCTGATATCCGGCGGCGCGTCCCATCTGTGCGTAGTCAGCCGATAGCGGATAGTGCGCGAAGAGTTGGACGCGAACCGTTTGGGCGGCTCGATTGTTACGCAGTAATTGACGACCAAACGCTTCCAAGTAGGCCTTGCGGCGCGCGTCGCTGGTCGCCTTATCGCCGACCATCATGTCGAGCTGATCTCCGAGCATCATGTAGCGATGGTAGAGCAACCGCGGCCAATGCTCTTTTTTATCGGGAAGCGTGCCCTCGCCGGCGCGCTGGTTTGCGGCGTCGAAATACTCGTAATGGATGACGTGCCCTGGTCCGACGAAGGGCGCAAAAAAGGAATGCCCTTGATTGAGATAAAGCGCGTTCAGATACATAAACATCGGCGATTTCGGATTCTCCGCGATCATCGCCGCTAAAGGGGACGATGGGCCCGGGATACACATCCCCGCCAGAAAAATGGCGGAAAAATGCCATACCAGCCACAGACTAATCAGCCCGCAAACGAGTGCGCCCGGTCGACCGTTTCGCTTCCCCTCGCGCGGAGGCGAGGCCGGCTTTGGCTTTGGCGCCGAGGCTGGAGGCGGCGGGGGCGCGGGTTTTACGGGTGCTCCGACCATCGACAGAGAGATCTAAAGATAGGAAACCGGCGACTTAGTCCATCAAGCGCTCGAATACTAGCAACGCAGGCCGCGTGCCTGCCAGAGCAATCAAAATGAAAAACCCTCGCGCCGGCGAGTGCCGGCCGAGGGTCGTAGAAGCATAACTAAGACACGTTGCGAGCAGCGCTCGCCAGCGTGCCAGCAATCAATTACTGCTGAGCGACCTGCTTGGTGCTGTCGTTCGTGAAGTTGATCGCGAGATCTTCATTCTGGCCACCCGTGAGCGTGATCGTTCGCTCTTCGTGTTGGACCTGCCCATCGTGAGTCGTCTCGACGACGATCTTGTAGTCATTCCAGTTCTGGCCCGAAGCAAGCTTCGTGGTGGCGAATTGGCGAACCTCGCCGGTTTGCTTGGTCTCGACACCAGCCAAGGTGACCTTGGCATCGGCCGGAACGTGGAGCGTCAGTTGGGTCTTAACAGCTGGCGCGCTTGAGGCAACGACCGTGGATACACGGCTGTTGACGCGGGCGTAACCGCCATCGCTGTAGCTTTCATATCCATAACCACCGCAGGAACCGCAGCTGCTGGTGATCACAGTGTAGCCGCCACCGCAGCTACCACAGCTGCTGTAGCCGCCCCACGAACCACCTGAACCATAGGAACCGCCCCACGATCCACCACAGGAACCGCATGAGCCCCAAGAGCCGCGCGAGCCCCACGAACCACCCCAACCGCCACCCCAGCTACCGCCGCTAGAACCGCAGCTACCGTGACCGAACAAATGTGCGGACGCGGTAGCGGCGCTCATCGAAATGGCAGTGACGGCAACCAATGCTGCGAACAAACTTTTTTTCAGTGTCATGTGAGATAATCCTCCCATTTTCCGTGAGCCGAAGAACACCTGTCCTTCCGGTGGTTCGCAATCGCGAACACGGGATTTAGGATACCAGCACGACTGCACAATTCAAGTAGGCTGGGAAAACTTGTCCGGCTCGGAAGAAGGTATCGATTGTGCGGCCGCCGGCTTCATCTGGTCGCTACAAATGCTAACTGTCAGCTGTAAATTGCCGTTTCTCGTGTAAATCTGAGACACACGAGATTCGCAGTGCCGACGAAGCGAAGCTAAGTCATTTTGCCGCAGCACCTTGCAGTTCAACATCGTCGAATGCAAGTTCACCGGTCGCCCCCAAAAGTCCCAGACGGACAATGGCTTCGCGCGCTTTGATGGGCACGCGGATCTTGCCCGTTTCTGATTTCCAGTCGAAGCTGCCCGAGAAAGAGCCCGTAGATTCCTCTCCGACCGTTGCCCGTCGTTCGTCGTAAAAAGTCACCACGATCCGCGGCGCGCCTTCCTTTTGGTCGCCTTGCCGGATGTTGGTGCCACGAACCCAGTAATGCAGTTCGAGAGAGGAAACCTCGCGGCCATCGACTGCGAATCCTTGCAGGGCGTGGCATCCACGGCCCGGATCGTTGTTTTTGAAATCTGCGTAGAACTTTCCGTCGGGCACCTTGCCATCAGACTTCAACGTGAGTTGTCGCTGGTAATGCCAACCCGTCGCTTCTTCGTCGCCGTCAGCGGTGTTCGTCGTTTCTTCGAAACTTCCGTTGACGAGTTGCGGCTTGGCGGGATCAGGCTTCACTTTGCGCTTCTCTTCGGCAGCCCCGGTCATTGGCACGAATAGGGTCGCTCGGAGTGCCTCGGATTTCAGCTCGCCTTTGACTTTGCGCATTAGATAGAGCGTTTGCTGATACCGCTCGCCGACGGGAATCACCATTAGGCCGCCTTCGCGAAGTTGGTCGATAAGCGGCTGCGGCGCCTTTTCCGGCGAGCAGGTGACGATGATTTTGTCGAACGGCGCGGCTTCGGCCCAGCCTTTGTAACCGTCGCCGGAACGCGTATGCACGTTGTCGTAATGAAGCCGCTTTAAGACACGCGTCGCGCGTTTGCTGAGCTCATCGACGATTTCGATCGTGTAGACATCCTTGACGAGTGGACTGAGCACCGCCGCCTGGTAGCCGCTGCCGGTGCCGATTTCAAGCACCCGGTCATTCGGTTGGGGATCCAGAGCTTCGGTCATCGAAGCCACGACGAACGGCGGTGAGATCGTTTGTCCGCTGCCGATCGGCAGCGCCATATCGAGGTACGCGCGTTCGCGTTGGTTGGAGGCAATGAATTCATGCCGCGGTGTATCGCGCATGGCGCGGATTACGCGTTCGTTTTTCACGCCCGCCGCGACAATTTCCTTATCCACCATTTCATTCGCGCGTTGTTGCCAGCCGGGATACGTTTCAACAGCTCCAGCAGCCGCCGCGCATGCGATTAATACGGTGGTAAACAGGCAAACGCGTGTTATCCGCACTAACTTCATAACCAACCTAAAGATTTGGGTAGGTGCTCAATTCAATTGTAGCTCGTTGCGTAAGCTTTATTGTGACTGCGTTTTGGATACCTCAAAGGGCGATCGTGGCTACAATCGTTATTATCTCAAGTTCAGTGAGAGTGACAGCAGGCGCGGCGGCGATTTAAACGGGACTGCCGCTTTCTGCGACACCGGCAAATCGGCGGGAAGCACAACTTCTGATGACCAACTCGATATCAATAGTTCGTCTTGCCACCAGCCTTTTTATACTTGTGGTCGGCTTCGGCAGCAGTGCATTCGCACAAATCGGGACGCTCGATAAAGGTCACCAGATCT
>DATBAY010000587.1:0-9709 GCA_036271295.1 Lacipirellulaceae bacterium
TGACCTCATGGGTTTGTTCCGCGAAGGCGCCTTTACACCAGTAGATGTAGCCATCCGGCCCCGCATAGGGACCATGTAAATCATTGGCACAGTTCGTAAGCGTCCCGCCCTTGAACCATTCGACGCGCTCGTCCGCCACACCATCGCCGTCCGTATCAGTCAGCTTCCAAATGCTCGGCGGCGCAGATACGTAGAGCGACCCGTCGAGAAACATTGCTCCTTCAGGAAGCATCATGTGATCGGCAAACACCGTGCGCTTATCGAACTTCCCGTCACCGTCCGTATCCACGAGCCGCAGAATGCGGTGCGGCTCGTCCGCTAATTGCTTCTGCACCGGATCATTCGATCCCGAGGACTCAGCCACGTACAGCCGCCCCTCATCATCGAACGCCGCCACGATCGGCCTCTCAACCAGCGGCGGCCCAGCGGCTAACTCGATACTAAAGCCGGCAGGCACTTTCAACGTCGGAAACGCGGCCGGAACTTCCCCGGCGGACCTGCGAATCATGACAAGATGCAACCCGACGATTAGCCCAACAACACAAAGCAACTTTCGAGTCATGCCGCGCTCCAACGCAATTCCCAGCGTGGTTGGAGTATAGCCTCGCGTCGCGAGGTTATCAGCCCCTCCGGCAGCAATGGAACAACTAGCGGCTGAGCTTCACGTCAGCGCCTTCGAGCGCTACGTGGTTTTGCTTCGCGTTCCGCCCTTGATGCTGTACGACTTCGTACAGCAAGTCTTTTTTCGCTCCTGCCGGAACCTGCGTCGCAAACTGAGCCGTTTGATAGTCAAACTCAGTCGGAGTCAACCGGCTGCGGAAGACGACATCGCCCTCAAAGCTCCGCCGTATTTCGACGTCGATCGGCTTGTCTGAGTAATTGCGAATCTCTTGCTGGTAAATACCGACGTCGTCCCAACCGACGACCGTACTATTCTGCTCAGTCTCCACGGTGTCGACACCAACTTCCTGGAACTTATTCTTGCCGTGCAGCTGCATCCACAGTTTGTCGCGCGCCATTCGAACTTTCTTCAGCTCGAATACGACGTTTGGGTCGGGGCCTAAGTTCAACTCGATCTTATCCCCAATTGGCACGTACTTGATCGACTGCTGCGTGAGATACGACAACCCGCCCCGCCCATTGCTTCGAAACAGCCGCACGACTCCATCTGGCAACGGCGTCGTCCCCAGCTCTGATTCTTTGTTATTCGCCGTTACATATAGTCGCACGAGTTGGTCGCCGTACTCCTTGGGTCGATAGCGATACGCTACCTTCACCGGCACGCCCTTCCCTTCGAAGCTTCGCATGCGTTTTGACCAGCCATTGGGAATCGTCTCCGTTCCTTCCACCGAATAGATGAAGTATTCACTCAGCCCCTCCTTAAAGATGGTCTTCTCCGCCGGAACTGGCGCGTCTATGTTCGCCTGCCCGCCGCCGATCGCGACGCGACTCAAGCTGTCGGCGAGCACCTCGCGTCTAAACTTGTCGCGGTTCTCTCCTGCCATTTGTTTAGCCGCGTCCATCGGCACGTTCGCGAGCTGTGCAATCTTTTCCACCAGATTAATCGTCCCGACCACCAGCCGAATCTCGGCATTTTCGTATTCTTCGCCGCTGTTGTTCGTCACCCGCACGAACCCATCGAGATCCAGTTTCGTTTCGCCCTTATCCGCAATCGCCACGTAGTCTGAACTCCACGTAATGCCGCTTGTGAAGTAAGTGATTTGAATCGTCGCTTCGCCTTCGATCTCACTCCGCACGTTCCAATACAACATCTGCGGCTTGTCGTGCGGAAACGTCGTGTCCGCAACATCCAACTTGTCGACCGACGACAGAAAGCGCAGCTCCACGCTCGAAGGATCAATCAGCGTGTTCGCCCAAGAAAACTGCAACGGATTCACACTCTTCTTAAAAGTTACTATGCGCGTTTCGCGCACCAGCGTAATGTCTTCGCTGTTGTAAATCGTGAGCTGCACCGAATCCCGCTTCGGCACCGTCGAAAGATCCACATTTTCCGCCCGCACATAAGAGTGGAAGATCATTCCAACAATCATCGCAGCAACGACGCGAGAATTAGATTTCATAAACCGTTTTAACTCAACCTTCTTTGAGAATTCCAGAAGATTTACCACAGAGGACACAGGGAGCACAGAGAACTGAAACGAGATAGGTTTTTGTGATGGCAAACAATTCCCCTTTCTCCGTGTCCTCTTTGTTCTCTGTGGTAAAACCTTCTTATTGAGTTTCACCACTCGTTCTTCAATATCAGATGCAACTTGTGCACGACCTTCTCCGCCTTTCCATCATCGCTCGCCGCGGGGAGCTTCGCGTGAAATTCAAGCTGGTCCGACCGGCTATGCTCGCCATCCGCCCCGCCTTCGAACGTAGTGTCGTCCTCAAGTTCATAATCCACTTCCCGATTCGTTTTTCCATGAATCTCATTGCGTAGATAAGTAAGATTCTCGTCCACGTTCAGCGTGACAGGCTCCTTCTTGAAATTCTCGATCTCATACTTCACGACCACGTCGTGATTAAACAAGTCGCCGGTCACCCGCTTGAATTCGCTCTTCTCGATCGTCCGCTTGACGACCACGTCTTGCGCCACACCCAAGTAGAGTCGCATCTCGCCGTCCTTCGGCGTGAACTTACCCCAGTCCTCGCCCAAAAACGCCGTCCCCGCGTGCGACTTCTCTGCGGCCTCGATAAACATCCGCACTTTCCCATACGGCAGCGCCGCCTTACCAAGCTTGTGATCGACGTCATTCTTGAGCACGTAGTGCATCGGCACCCGCAATTTGTTTTGCGCTCGATCGAGATAGTCAAATTCCTGAGCGTTACACGAGTAAATCTTCTCGACCGGCACCCCCTCGAATTTGTCGACGAGCATCTCCTTCGTCACATTGAGCCCGATCGATTTCTGAAACGTCGGCCCAAAGCCCGCATACACGTCACTCTTCGAGAATCCTTCATTCGCCAGGTTGTCGACTCGCATGTACTGCGACAGCACGAGATGCTTCTCGTCGTGCGAAGCGACCGCTCGGTACGCGAAGCTTTTCGTAAGGTTCCCCAACAGATAGCTAATCCGCACCCGAGCCGAACCCGAATGGCTCGCCCCGATCGTCCACACGAGCGACGCCTCATTCGGCGGATAACTTACCGACACGACATGAGTCTCGAGTTTCGCTTCTCCGGTCGACCCGATCACTCGAAACACGATCGTGTTTGAATCAATCTGCGTATTCGCCCAAGAAAAATCGACTTGATTCTCTCCCTTCACGAGCGGCACAATCCGCTCTTCTTCCACCAATGTGGCTCCCGGATTGTCGAGCTGAATCTCGACGCGCTCGCGCACGGGCAGCGTGATCAGCTTCACCCGCGCGTTCACCGCGGTTGGAGCTAGCATCATCAACAGCGCCATCGCCAGTACGCACAGGCAATTCGCGTGACGCTGCAAGAATGAAAAAATGCCGAAAAGCGATGCCATAAATGTCACCTATTGGAACCTCGCCATGGATGAGCGTTCGAAACTTTGACGAGCGGCGCCAGCGAAAGTTCCCAAAAAAGTTTTGCACTCACCGTTGCGACGGCGACTGACGGGCGACCGCCAAATGCCATATAATGCGACGAGTTATGCGAATCGGCGCCGTCAACTATCTGAACAGCAAACCGCTTGTCTTCGATTTGCCCGCGCTTGCGCCGAACGCCACGGTGACCTACGATCTCCCCAGCCGGCTAGCCGATTCCCTGGCCGCAGACCGCCTGGATGTCGCGCTCGTCCCCTCGGTCGAGTTCTTCCGCGCTCCGCGTCATCGCATCATTTCCAATGCCTGCGTCGCCTGCCGCGGCCCGGTCTTGAGCGTAAAAGTCCAGTTCCGCGTCCCACCAAACGAAGTCCGACGCCTCGCGCTCGACGAAGGCTCGCGGACCAGCGCCGTCCTCAGCCAAATCCTGCTTGCGGAAATGCATGGTGTCCGGCCGATACTCGAATCGCTCCCCATCGGCTACGGACCGGAGGCTACGGATGCTGACGCCGTCCTCCTCATTGGCGACCGCGCAATAAGAAAATCCCCTGATCCCCGACCCCTGACCCCTGACCCCTTCCTTACTTGGGACCTTGGCGAAAAATGGTGCCAATGGACGGGCCTCCCGTTCGTCTTCGCCATGTGGATCGCGAGCGGTCGCGCGATCTCGCCCGACCTGACAGATATCCTCAACACAGCCCGCGACCGCGGCGTCGAGAATTTCAAACAAATCGCGGCGCGTGAAGCGCCGCTGCTCGATATCCCGGTGCCGGTAGCCGAAACGTACTTCCGCGATAACTTGCACTTCGAACTAGGCCCCCGCGAACAAGCCGGCCTGCGCCGCTTCTATGAGCTTTGCGTGAAGCACAACCTCGCGCCGTCCGGCCGCGAAACCGCGCTTTCAAATGTCGGTACAATTGATTCTTGCCGCGCAGACCGCCATTAGTTTCACGCGAAGCCGGGCAGCGCCATAAGTTCTAAGATTTGTTAGCACAACGACGCAACGGACACGACGAGTTCATGATTATCCCTGAATTGCCTTTCGTAGTGCCCGTCGTGCCGGCGTGTTTAAACAGTTCTTCTTTGCGCCTTTGCGCCTTTGCGTGAGTTTTTCTTCGATTAAACTATCCAAATGGTCGCTCTCCAAAACCATCGCGATATCCTCGACAAAGCCGTCGCCGGCGAACGCCTCACGCCCGATGAGGGCCTTCGCCTGCTCGAATCGCACGACCTGGCCGCCCTCGGCCGAGCGGCCGACTCTGTCACACGCCGTCTCCACCCGGAGAATTACCGCACGTACAACATCGACCGCAACATCAACTACACCAACGTTTGCACCGCGGTCTGCGATTTCTGCGCGTTCTACCGCGCGCCAAAATCGCCGGAGGGCTACGTCCTCGATCGCGACGAGCTCTACCAGAAAATCCAAGAAACACTCGATCTCGGCGGCGACCAAATCCTGATGCAGGGCGGCCTCCACCCCGAGTTCAAGCTCGAGTGGTACGAGCAACTCCTCCGCGATATCAAAGCCCATTTCCCCACGCTCAATATCCACGGCTTCAGCCCGCCCGAAATCTATCATTTCACAAAAGTCTCAAAGCTGCCGCTCCGCACCGTCCTCGAACGCCTCAAAGCCGCCGGCCTCGGCAGTCTGCCTGGTGGCGGCGCCGAAATCCTCGTCGATCGCGTCCGCACCGCCATCACGCGCGGCAAAGTCATGACGGACGACTGGCTCGAAGTAAACCGCGTGTGGCACGCGCTCGGCGGCCACAGCACCGCCACCATGATGTTCGGCCACGTCGAAACGCTCGCCGAGCGCATCGAACACCTCGAGCGCCTCCGCCAGGTGCAAGATGAAACCGGCGGCTTCACCGCGTTCATTTGTTGGACCTTCCAACCCGACCACACTGACATGGCCGACACCCCGCCCGCCGGCTCCTTCGAGTACTTGAAGACGAACGCCGTCGCGCGTCTCTACCTCGACAACTTCCCCAACATCCAATCCAGCTGGGTCACCCAAGGTCTCAAAATCGGCCAGCTCGCGCTGCTTTACGGCGCGAACGACATGGGGAGCCTGATGATCGAAGAAAACGTCGTCGCCGAGGCAGGCACCGTTCACTACCTCTCGCTCGACGAAATCCGTGGCGCAATTTCAGAACTCGGCTTCACGCCGCGCCAGCGCAATGTGCACTACGAGCTATTCGATGCCGCGCGTGAAGAATGGGCAATCGAAGCCAACCACGAGCGCTACGCGCAGATTCGAAGCGCGCAGCATGCCAGAAAAGATGCGCCACCGCGCACGCTCGTCCCGCTCTCGATCGTGCCGGGTGATAGTACCGCTTGAACCGTGGTTGTAGTCCTCTCGCTCCGCGAAAGGAAATTCGTGTCGCGGAGCGAGACGACTACTTTAATCGCTTCCACCGCTCTCAATCCCGCGCACAAATGACGCAGCTTCTCAATTGTAGCCCTAATCCCTGCCCAAGTCGGTCGTTATAAGCTAAATTCCGGTATAGGGTTATCGCCTGGAGGGGTCGCTCGGGGCGTGTGCCGAAGTCCAGCGTCGCGAACGGAGGTTCGTGGCCCGATATGATCAATGTCACCGCCCTAACGAAGTCCTACCCCGACGTCATGCGCGGCGAAGTCGTCGCCCTGGCGAACGTCACATTCGCCGCCAATCCCGGACAAATCTACGGCCTCCTTGGCCCCAACGGCGCCGGCAAAACGACCGCCCTCCGCATCCTGAGCACGGTCCTGCAACCGACCAGCGGCACCGCAATCGTCGGCGGATTCGATTGCGTCACCCAACCCGAAATGGTCCGCCATCAAATCGGCTTCATCTCCGCAAACACCGCCGTTTATGATCGCATGACCGCCTGGGAAATGGTCGAATACTTCGGTCGCCTCTACGGCATGGAAGACGCCGAGCTCCGCGAACGCATGGAGTTGCTCTTCGACCGCCTCCAAATGCAAGAAATCCGCGACTTGCTCGGCGCAAAAATGTCGACCGGCATGAAGCAGAAAGTTTCCATCGCCCGCGCCATCGTTCACGACCCGCCCGTACTGATCTTCGACGAAGCCACCACCGGCCTCGACGTGCTCGTAGCCCGCGCCCTGTTGGATGCCGTCGCCGAGCTCCGCGATCAAGGCAAATGCGTCCTGTTTTCCACCCACATCATGCGCGAAGCCGAACGCCTCTGCGATCGCGTCGCCATCATGCACCGCGGCACCATCCTGGCCGAAGGTACGCTCGAAGAGCTCCGCGACCAACAAGAAGAACGTGACCTGGAAGAACTATTCTTCCAGTTAATCTCGCGACACAACCAATCTCTCCAACCCCAACCCACATAATCTTTTCCTAGCCTCCAGCCCCCAATCCCCAGCCTCCCGCAATGAACTGGCGCAACATACGTCTGATCTACGCCCGCGAGATTCGCGATCAACTTCGCGATCGGCGGACGCTATTCATGATCGCCGTGTTGCCGCTGTTGCTGTACCCGCTCTTGGGGACGAGCGTTTTCCAGCTTTCCCAGTTTGTCCGCAAGAGCGAGCCTCGGGTTCTGGTCGTCGGCGCCGAACAACTCGAGGGCAACGACGATATCCCCGCCCTGTTCGAACAGGGGCACTTCGACCCGAAGATGGCTGGCGATCCCAAAGTCGCCGACTGGCTGCACGTTGAATTTGCCAAGACGCGCCCGGCTTCGCCGTCTCCGCCGGCCGCCAAATCCGAAGAGGCCAGCAGTGGGAAGAATGGCGACAAACCAGCCGATTCTGAAGAATCAGATCCTGAGCTCAAGCGAGCCGAAGAGCGATTGAAGTCCGGCGACGTTCAAGTCGTACTGAATTTCCCACCCGGCTTTGGTGACCGCTTGCGCGAGGGCCGAGCTCAGATCAAAGCCCGCGCCGCGGGCGACAAAACCCCGGCGCCGGACTCAGAGTCCGCCGTCGAAATTGAAAAACCCGAGTTGATGTACAACTCCGGAAAAGAAAAATCGCGCGTTGCCCACATGCAGGTCGCGCAAATCGTCTCCGCCTGGAAGTCTCAAATCGTCCGCGAAAACTTGTTGGCCAGCCGCATGCCCGCGAGCGTGGCCCGGCCATTCGAAATCGAACCGCACGATGTCGCCGAGCTCCACGCCCAACAAGCGCTGATGTGGTCCAAAGTCCTCCCATTTGTGCTGTTTATTTGGGCCCTCACCGGTGCGTTTTATCCTGCCGTCGACCTGTGCGCCGGCGAAAAAGAGCGCGGCACGCTCGAAACCTTGCTGTCCAGTCCCGCCGCCCGCACCGAAATCGTGTGGGGCAAACTGCTCACCGTCATGACCTTTAGCGGCGCGACCGCGCTGTTAAATCTCGCCAGCCTCGGTGTCACGGCCCGCTATGTCATCGCCCAGCTAAGCAGTATGCCAATCGGCGATATGGGCGAAGGCATGGAACTCCCGACGTTCGCCTCGCTCCTATGGCTCGTCATCGCATTAATCCCGATGACCGCCCTCTTCAGTGCCCTTTGCCTCGCCTGCGCCGCGTTCGCGCGCAGCACGAAGGAAGGTCAATACTACCTAATGCCCCTTTTTCTCATCAGCATGCCGCTGATGTTGCTGCCCCTCGCCCCCGGTTCGGAACTGAACCTGGGCAACAGCCTGATCCCGATTACCGGCGTCGTATTCCTCGTGATGAGCCTGATCCAAGGCGATTACTCCGAGGCCCTCCGCTATTTCGTGCCCGTCTGCGGCGTAACGCTTATCTGCTGCCACTGGGCCATTCGCTGGGCTGTCTACCAATTCAATCAAGAATCGGTCTTGTTCCGCGAAAGCGAACGCCTCGACCCCCGCCGGTGGATCGTCCACTTGATCCGCGACCGCCGCGATACCCCAACCCTCGCCGAGGCTTTCTTCTGCGTCGTGCTAATCCTCGTGATTCAGTTCTTCATGCAGCTCGCAATCACGGCCAACGCGCCCGCCAACCCCGACTTCGGTTATTTAGCGCTGGCTCTCTTCATTAGCCAGGTCGTGTGCATCGCGCTGCCCGCCCTGCTCATGACGCTCATCCTGACCGATCGCCCGCGCAAAACGCTGCTGTTGGCTCGCTCGCCCGGCCTCGCCGCGTGCCTCGTCGCCGTTTCCCTCGCGTTCCTCGCGCACCCGCTCGGCTTACAATTGTCGTTATGGATCCGCCAGTTGTACCCCGTGAGCGATTCGCTGCACGATAAGCTCGAAGTCATCGGCCAGATGCTCAAAAGTGCGCCAAACTCCTGGCTGCCGTATGCCATCATTGCCGTCCTGCCCGCGTTCTGCGAAGAGCTCGCCTTTCGCGGATTCATCCTGTCCGGGTTCCGCCACCTTGGCAGCAAGTGGTGGGCGATCGGCCTCTCGGCCATTTGCTTCGGCCTGGTGCACGGCATCATTCAGCAATCGCTGTCAGCGTCCATTCTCGGCATTCTCATCGGGTACATCGCCGTCCAAACCGGCAGCTTGATACCCGGCATGCTGTTCCACATGACGTATAACTCGCTCGGATTCGCAACCGCCCATTTGCCCGAATGGGCTGCCACCCGGCCCTGGCTGCAGTCCCTCTACTCAATGTCTGCCGACAATCAGCAAATCGTCTACAGTCCCGTCCTCGATTGCATCTGCTTGGTTCTGATCGTCGCGCCGCTCCTCTGGTTGCATCGCTTGCCTTACCAGGCGACGCGTGAGGAGCAAATCAGCGACGCCCGCGCCCGCCAACCTCATCATCCGTTACCCGCCGGCGCTTCCGGAAGCGGCGAGTAATTGGCACTTCGGCCACCGCGCGACTAGGCATACAATCGATAAATGCCCGACGCGTTACGAGCCCGTGTTGTCTTTCCAATTGATCAACCGCCGATTGAAAACGGCGTGGTCTTGATCGAAGGCAATCGTATCCTCGCCGTCGGCCCGCACGACCCAGCCCTCAAGTCGCTCGATCTCGGCGACGTCGCGCTATTCCCCGGCCTCATAAACGCCCACACCCACCTGGAATTCAGCCATCTCCGCAAGCCACTCGGCCAGCCAGGAATCGGCCTCGTCGATTGGATCCGCCTGATCATCGCCGAACGCGCGAAGGGCGACAAAACTCAAACCGACCCAATCATCCGTGGCCAACAAGAAAGCGTCACCGCTGGCGTCACCACCGTTGGCGATATTGTCACGAACCCCTCAGCCATCGTCGCCACA
>DATBAY010000588.1:0-6293 GCA_036271295.1 Lacipirellulaceae bacterium
GCTCGATGCCGGAGCGACCGACTCGGGCCGCCCATACTTCGTCATGGAATTGGTTCGTGGTGTTCCAATCACTGGGTATTGCGATCAGAACAAATTACCGGTGCACGAGCGGCTGGAATTATTCGTGCAGGTCTGTCGTGCCGTGGAGCATGCGCACCAAAAGGGGATCATCCACCGCGACATCAAGCCATCCAATGTGCTCGTCACGCTCAACGATGGTCGGCCGGTTCCTAAAGTGATCGATTTCGGCGTTGCCAAGGCGACCAACCAGCAGCTGACCGAGAAGACGCTGTTCACGGCCTTTGCCCAGGTGATTGGGACGCCGCTCTACATGAGTCCCGAGCAGGCCCAAATGTCGAGCCTTGATATCGACACTCGTAGCGACATCTATTCGCTGGGCGTCTTGTTGTACGAATTGCTCACTGGGACAACGCCCTTTGATCAAGAGCGTCTGCGCACAGCAGCCTATGACGAAATGCGCCGCATCATCCGCGAAGAAGAGCCCCCCAAACCCAGCACGCGGATCAGCACGACGGGCGAAGCCCGCAACGCGATCGCGGCGCATCGACAGGTTGACGCTCGCCGACTGGGGCAACTCATAAAAGGGGATCTCGATTGGATTGTGATGAAGTGCTTGGAGAAAGACCGCTCACGGCGATTTGGAACTGCTGCCGGAGTGGCCGAGGATATCGGGAGATACCTTTCCGATCAGCCGGTGGAGGCGCGGCGGCCGACACGATCGTACCGGCTCAGAAAATTCATCCGCCGCAACAAATTCGGGGTGCTGGCCGGATCCGCAGTCGCCTTGGCATTAGCGCTGGGTTTGATACTCGCGTTGATTGGTTTTCTCCAAGCGCGTCGCCAATCGGAAATCGCCCGGCAGCAAGCAGCCCGGAGCGAGCAGGTTTCGCAGTTTCTCAAGGACATGCTTGCAGGGGTCGGTCCCAGCGTGGCACGCGGCAACGACACGAAAATGTTACGGAGCATACTCGACAAAACCGCCGCCCGAGTACAACGGGGCTTCGCCGATGATCCAGGCGTTGAGGCAGAATTGTGTTACACCTTGGGCATAACCTACGTCGACCTTGCCGACTATGAGCATGCGGAACCGATGTTCCAAAATGCCGTCGACGAATATCGCGAGGCGTTCGGCAACGTGAATACGAATGTGGCGCTGGCCTTGGCTCGGCTCGGCGCGACCCAGACTTGGCTTAACAAGGCTTCGGTAGGAAAGGGCACCGCGGCCGAAGCGGTGGGGATCGCGCGAAAATGCGGCAACAAAGGGATTCTCGCCCGCTGCCTTTATTATCAGTCGCGTTCGTTAGCTGCCTATGTTGACACCGCCGAGGGGGCCCCGCTCTTGCGCGAAGCGATCGCCTTGGAAAAGGAAGTGGGAGACGATCCGCCGTTACTGGGGGTCTGTATGATCCATTTGGCAAGTAGCCTGGACGACGAGCCCGGTTATCGTGCCGAAGCAGAATCACTGATGCGCGAAGCGCTGGCGTTGCACCGAAAACACCTGGATGCTAATGACGGCCAAATCTCTAACGATTTGTTTTTGCTCACCCAATGCCTCATGAAACAGGGCAAATTAGAAGAGGCGGAGTCCGCCGCCCGCGAAGTGTTTGATTTTGATCGCCGAGTGTTCGACAAAGACCACCTGCAACGCGCCTATTCTGCAAGTCTGCTTGGCCACGTGCTAATCGTGCAAAGCAAGTGGGACCAAGCGGAGACCTTGTTTAAGGAAGCGATCGACGCATCGCCGTCAAATGGCAGGTACTGGGGACTTCTTGGTGACCTTAATGCCCGCCGAGGCGATTGGCAGGCCGCCGTAGATAAATATTCGCGCGTTGTCGAACTCGATCCGGTTGAAGATCGCGCTCCACTGTTTTTCGCCGTGGCTCTCATGAAGACGGGAAAGTACGACATATACCGCCAGCACTGCCACCGGTATCTGGAGCGATACCACGACACGCATGAGTTCGGCGAAGCCGACAAGGCCGCAAAGGTTGCGCTGCTGTTGCCGGTCGACGGCGCGGACCTGGATCGCGCTTGCGAGCTTGCAGATTTCGCGGCCACTGCAACGGAGCCCAAGTCACTCTTACCCTGGGTAAGGTTTTGCAAATCACTGGCGGAATACCGGCGCGGACATTTCGATTCCACAATTGATTGGGCCGATCGCGCTCTGTCTAGTAATGGCGAAAACTATACGCCATCGCAGGCTGGGGATTACTTCCTCAAAGCCTGCGCCTATGGCCAACTACAACAAATGGATTCGGCTCGCGCCGCGCTTGCGAAAGGCAATCAATCCGTACAACAAGCCCGTACGCAGGTTTCAAGCGACTTCGGCGGTTTTTGGGCCGATTGGGCCATCGCCGACCTGTTGCGCGAAGAGGCCGAAAAAATATTGGCCGACAAGCCGGGTTCGGACGCGAAGTCCGAAAAGCACGATTGAGGATTTCCACCTCTCGTTGCGCGAATCGCGCGGGTTGCAAGGGCCCCCGTATCAATCGAGTTGCGCCGATTCTTGGCTCGCTCTGAGCCCTTCGGCAAACGCCAGTTTCAAAGTAATCCGGAAAAGAATCTGGATCTTGTGAGACAAATCTCCACACATGTCGCATGTAGCTCCGGAACAACCGGGTGCGATTTGTGATTCGTTCACCGCCTTCTTCCGCTTAAACGGAGAGAACCAGTTTGAATACGAAACCATTGAAACTTGTCGTCGCCGCGCTGCTGTTGACTGTCGCTACGTCAACAGCGCGGGCCATCACTTATAAAACGCTCGACGATCCCGGCAGCATCCGCACGGATGCCTTCGGCATCTCCGGCAACAACATTGTCGGCATGTACGCCAACAGTTTTTATCATGGTTTCCTCTACGACGGCACGACGTACACGCCGATCGACAATCCTGCAGCCACCAACTTCACCGTTGCGTCTGGCATCGACGGCAACAACATTGTGGGGGACTATTCCGACTCGTCGGGCAAGGACCACGGGTTCCTCTATAACGGGTCGTCCTTCACGACTTTAGACGATCCACTGGGGGTAAATAGAGTCGTTGCGGGCGTCGTAGAAGCAACTTCTCCGTTGGGCATTTCCGGCAACAACATAGTCGGCCTTTACTACGATTCCTCCGACGTAGTCCACGGCTTCCTTTACAACGGTGCAACGTGGACACCTCTCGATTTCCCAGGAAGCACATACACGGATGCCTTCGGCATCTCCGGCAACCGCATTGTTGGGTCCTATGCCGACGCTGCGGGAAATAAACACGGCTACCTCTATGACGACAGCGCCTATACGACTTTGGACGCTCCCCTAGGAACGAAGGGAACCTTTGCTTCGGGGATCGATGGCAACAATATTGTCGGGTCCTATACCGACGCATCGGGATTAAGCCACGGCTTCCTCTATAATGGTTCCGCCTATACGACCTTGGACGATCCCTCGGCGGGGCCGGTTGGAACCGTTGGCAACTACTCAGGCAGCAACGGAACCAGCGCTAGCGCAATCTCCGGCAATAACATTGTCGGTTATTACATTGACTCGTCCGGATTTGAGCACGGCTTTGAAGCGACGGTGCCCGAACCTTCTAGCCTGATGCTCATCGTGCTGGCCTTTCTCGCCGTGGTTGTCGGTGGTCGGCGACTATCTACACGGAACAACGCCCGAGAGCCGCTTCATTTACGGCCGTAGCTTATAGGCGTTCCATTGTCCCAATCGGGGATTTTAACGCGAGGCAAAAAGTGCAGAGCTTACGCTCCGGCGTGAGGCAATTTCGTACCGTGGAGCGAGAATCGCACATTAGGTCTCAATCGCCTCTTGTCGTTTGAGTTTCGTCCGTTCTCGGGTCAATTCTGGCCCAAGCGAACCGCTTTTTTGCCGTAATTCAGAAAAAACCTGGATTCCGTGAGACGAATTGCCGGAGACGTCGCATGCAGTGCAGGTAGCATCTCGCGCTCTCGCAACGTGGGCAAAATCGGCCTGCGCCGTCGGTAATTTGGCGCCCCTGTCAAATTGAAATCCAGAACCCTGACTACCGAGAACTAAATGAACAGAAGAGTAACGATGACGCTCGTCCTGCCCGCGCTGCTGTGGGCCGCCGCTGTGCCGACGGCCAGCGCGCAATACACGCTCCACACCCTAGCCACATTCGATACTGCGAATGGGGCTAGCCCCACCGCAGGGCTGATTGCTGACCCCGGCGGCAACTTGTACGGCACGACGCAAAGTGGTGGGACGACAGGCAACGGCACCGTATTCGAGTTGGCCGCCGGCACGCACGCGCTCAGCACCCTGGTCTCGTTCGATGGCGCAAATGGGACCACACCCTTTCTCGGCCGCCTGCTCGCCGACGCCAGCGGCAACCTATTCGGCACGGCGGCTTACGGCGGTGCAAACAATCAGGGCACCGTGTTCGCGTTGGCCGCCGGCACCCACGCGCTCACCACCCTGACCACGTTCGATTATACGAATGGGGGTGGTCCCAGCGCCGGCCTGATTGCCGACGGCGGCGGCAACTTGTACAGCACGACGCAAGTCGGCGGGACGAACGGTAAGGGCACCGTGTTCGAGGTGGCTGCCGGCAGCCACGCCCTCACTACCCTAGCCACATTCAACGGCACGAATGGGGCTTTTCCATACGCCGGCCTGATCGCCGATGCTAGCGGCAACCTATTCGGCACTACGAATAGCGGCGGGACGAACAATCAGGGCACCGTTTACGAATTGACCGCCGGCACGCACGCGCTTAGCACACTAGCCACATTCAACGGCACGAATGGGGCTTTTCCGATCGCAGGCCTGATTGCCGACGCCAGCGGCAACCTATACGGTACGACGGACCAAGGTGGAGCGAATTCCGCCGGCACGGTGTTCGAAATAGCCGCCGGTACTCACGCACTCATCACCCTGGCATCGCTCGACACTACGAATGGGGCTAATCCCTGGGCCGGCCTGTTCGCCGACGCCAGCGGCAACTTGTACGGTACGACGCGGCACGGCGGGGCGAACGATGACGGTACCGTGTTCAAAGTTGCCGCCGGGACGCACGCGCTCAGCACGCTGGCCACGTTCGACGGCACGAACGGGCACCTTCCCGTTGCCGACCTAATCGCCGACGCCAGCGGCAACTTATACGGGACGACGGCTGAAGGCGGAGCGAACGATCAAGGCACCGTGTTCGAACTGGTCGCCGTGCCCGAACCATCTGGCATCGCGTTGGCACTATCTGGCGTTTGGGCCGTCGGCGCAATGACGCTGCGGCGCCGGCGGCGCGGGACATAACATATTGCCGTAGTACCGGTGTAAGTTGTGCCTTCCAAAACTCAAGCAAACTCTCCGCCAGAGATCATCCATGAAAGCAAGAGCAACGATTTTTGTGTTCGCGGCGCTCCAGTTTGCGGCGATCGCCGACGCCCAAACCTATACCATCCGACAAATCGGTCTGACGGATCGGATTCACACGACTCCAGGCGGCGCGGCGAACCAAATAGGCAACGTTAATGCCGCTGGTCAAGCTTTTGGCTTAGCTTCTCGTAGCACTGGCGGAGAGGACGCCTGGTTCTACTCCGCAACCACCAACTCGACGCAGTTGATCGGCCTCACGGACGCTGTACACGTCCAAACTGGAGGCATTGCGGCCAATGATCCCGAAGATATGAATGCCGCCGGCCAGGTCTTAGGCATGACCGCACGCTACAGTGGGAACACATTTACTGGCTACGATGCCTGGCTCTTTTCTCCAACCACGAATTCAACGCAAGTGATCGGTCTGCTCGACGCGGCACACACGCAGGCGGATGGCTCCTACTACAACCTCGCCTATTATCTGAATGCTTCTGGGCAGGTCGCCGGATATGCCGGAAGAACGGGTGATTTGGCGGGGCACGATGCCTGGCTCTATTCACCAGCAACCAACACGACGCAAGTAATTGGCCTCACCGGTGCGGGATACAATGGGTCGTTCGGTGGACCGAACGGTTACTCAGTCAACGATCCGAATATATTGAATGCGGCCGGACAGGTTGCCGGTACCGCAGCTGCGATAACGGGTAACGGCCCCATTTTGAGATATGATGCGTGGTTCTATTCCCCAACAACTAACACGACGCAGCGAATCGGAATCGTGGACCCGGCAGGTACCTACTCCGTAAACACTCCTGGCCTTATGAGCGCCACAGGTGAGGTCGCCGGATCTGCGGCATTCTACAACGACGGCGGTTTCACCCTGAGCCGACGGAGCGCCTGGATCTTCTCGCCGACGACGAATGCAACTCAGCAGATCGGCT
>DATBAY010000589.1:0-4268 GCA_036271295.1 Lacipirellulaceae bacterium
CGGTATTCGCGATAATCGTGAGCAATCCCGTGCCGCTTCGCCTGAGCTAGTGTGTAACGATACGCAAGCCTCGCCTGCCGTTCATCTCGAATGCAACCGTCGAAATACTCGCGGCCCTTCGCGTCTCGCCAAAACCGCAACCGCCGCTCCGGTAGCAAATCGTTAACTAGCTTGGCAACCGAGCCGTGAAACCGCTGCATCATTCGCGGGAGCTCTTTGCCAACACGAAGATAGCCGATCGTATGATAGTGATTGTCAATCAGCGACGTGACCCATGGCACGAATCCGAATTCTTCCGTGTATTGGTCGAACTTCGTCCAAAAGATACTCTTTGCAGCTTCCGTGGCGAACGCCGGAAATCGATCACGGCAGCGCGCAGGGATGAAATAGACTTGGTTGTCAACGAGCCAATGCTCGAAGCGAGGACGGCCGCGGTAATTCGAATTTGTGCTTCGCGAGATTCGCCCGATGCGCTTCGCCATGCGAGGGATTTTAGCGTTTGCAATAATTCTGCGCCAATCACCCGCCCCCTGAAGCGTGCGCGCCACAGCGAAATGGTTTACGGGGCCAAAAGCAGCCGCCCCGGCGCGGCTAGGAAGCTCTTTACTTCGTTCGTGAACCGCGCTGCGGCAGCGCCATCGACCAAGCGGTGGTCATACGTGATCGAGAGCGGCATCATCAGCCGCGATACGACCGAGTCATCCACAATTTGTGGCACTTGGCGCGAGCGGCCGATGAGCAAAATTGCAACTTGCGGCGGGTTGATGATCGGCGTCGAGTACGTGCCGCCCACCGAGCCCATGTTGCTGATCGTGAATGTGCCGCCCTTCGTGATGTCGAGATCAAACTTGCCTTCGCGCACCGCCCCCGCGAGTTCTTCAATTTCGGAAGCAATCTGCGAGATGCTCTTCCGGTCAGCATCTCGTAGCACGGGCACCACGAGGCCGCGCTCCGTATCAACGGCGATCCCGATGTTCACGTACTCTTTGTACGTGACCGTGTTGCTTTCCATGTCGACCGACGCATTGAGAACTGGGTGCCGCTTGAGCGACGATGCGATCGCCTTGATCACGAACGACATGGACGTGAGCCGGATGCCGCGATCGGCGTAGTCGGCCTTACTCTGCTCGCGCATGTCTTCGAGATCGGTGATATCCGCGTCATCGAAATTCGTGAGCTGTGGGATCGTCGTGTACGACTGCACCATGTTGCGGGCAATCGCTTGTCGCATCCGCGACATCTTTTCGATTCGCACGCCGCCGAAGTCATCAGTGTTCGCGGTGCCGGGAGGCGTCACGCCGCGCGGGGCCGCAGCCGCCACTTGCTCGTTCGTTTCGCGCACATGAGCGCGAACATCTTCAACCGTGACTCGTCCGCCATCGCCGGTCGGACGAACGCGCCGCAGTTCAACACCGAGTTGCCGAGCAAGCCGGCGCACCGCGGGACCGGCCGCAGCCGACGCATGGCCATCGCCGGGAACATCATTGTCATCCGAGGCGGCGGGCTTTTTAGTTTTAGCTTTCGAAGCGACAGGCGCGGGTTCGTCTTCCTCTTCTTCAGGCTCCGGTTCGTGTTTCTTTAGCTTGGTTGGCGCGGTCTTCGGTACTGGCGATTCTTCCTCTTCGAGGCCATCGTCGTCTGCGTCGCTCTCTTCGGCTTCCTCTTCCTTAGGTTCGGGGCTTTTCGCCTTCGGCAAAGCCGGCTTTTCTTCTTTCTTCGGGGCGACGGGCTTTGCAGGCGCAGCCTTTTCCGCCACGGCGGAAGCTTCGATCTCCATGATCGCCGCGCCAACTTCGACCGTATCTCCTTCGCCCACGAGAATCTTTACAATCTTTCCCGCTTGCGGCGCCGGCACCGGCATGGTGGCCTTGTCGGTTTCGACCTCCATAAGGTCTTGGTTAGCCTTCACCGTGTCGCCTTCGCTCACGAAGATCGTGAGCACGTCGCCGGATTCGATGTTTTCGCCAAGGTTGGGCAGCTTAATTTGAGTGGGCATGTCAATGTCCGCTCGCTTGTAGGGAGCGGGATTTTATTTTCCTATAAACTTCGCTTACGCAGCTTCGACCAGTATTGAACTCGTCGCAGACTCCGCCACGTGGCCATAATCGCACTTTTGATGTGCACTTGTTTTTGGATGAGCTTTTGAAGTGCATCTGCACCTGATAGTCGCAGATTGCAAAATTGTTCGACGGCTCGACGATGCGTTGCAATTTGTTCAACCGCATTTGGGAATTCGCGCTCGAAATCATTGAGCATCGTGCGAAGCTCTTGTCTCAAGATGTTAAGATCCGCAGCGGAGGTGCTCACGGTTCAACTCGTCGACGAATGATTAACCTCAGACTCTTCTCAACTTTTACGCGTAAAGCGCGGAGATTTTTTCCGGATCGATCCCCAGGTCCTTAACCGCGTTGGCAACGCACTGGCCGTCGCACTTGCCTTGCTTCTTAAGTTGGTAAAGCGTCGCCAGCACGATGCACTCGGCATCGACTTCGAAGTGACGCCGCAGCGCGCCGCGGCTCTCGCTGCGGCCCATGCCGTCGGTGCCGAGGGAGTACAATCCGCCGGGCACCCATTCAGTGATTTGCTCCGCCAGGAGACGAACATTATCCGATGAGGCAACGCACGGGCCAGTCACGCCTTCGAGCGCTCGCTCGACATAAGAGACACGCGGCGGCTGAGTGGGGTGCAACAAATTCCAGCGTTTGCACTCCTGTGCATCACGCCGCAGCTCGGTATAGCTCGTGACGCTCCACACATCGCTCGAGATGTTGTACTTCTCGGCCAGGATTTTTTGCGCCTTGAGTGATTGCCGCAGGATTGCGCCGCTGCCGAACAGTTGAGCGCGGTTTGGGCCCTCGACATCGAGCGACCGCACTTTATACATGCCGCGGATAATGCCCTCTTCGCAACCGGTCGGCATCTCCGGCATTTCATAGTTTTCGTTCTGCAACGTGATGTAGTACATCGCCGTTTCATTGTCTTCGTACAGCCGCTTGAGGCCGTCGAAAATGAGAACGGCCGTTTCGTAAGCGTAGGCCGGGTCGTATGCGCGAACCGTGGGATAGGCGGCCGCGGTCAATAGGCTGTGGCCATCCTGATGCTGCAGGCCTTCGCCGTTAAGCGTGGTGCGACCGAATGTGCCGCCCAGGATGAAGCCTTTCGCACGCGCATCGGCAGCGGCCCAAATGAGGTCCCCAATCCGTTGAAAGCCGAACATCGAATAGTAAATGAACATGGGGATCATGTTCACACCATGCGATGAGTAGGCCGTACCGGCAGCCACGAACGACGACATCGAACCCGCTTCAGTGATGCCTTCTTCAAACAGCTGGCCGTCTTTGGCTTCCTTGTAGAACGCGAGCTGATCGGAATCGACCGGCTCGTAAAGCTGGCCGACGTGAGAGTAAATGCCCACCTGGCGGAAAAGGCCTTCCATACCAAACGTGCGCGATTCATCAGGCACAATCGGCACGATGTTCTTGCCGATCTTCTTGTCGCGCAGTAAGTCGCCGAGCAGACGGACGTAACCCATCGTCGTCGACATTTCTTTGCCTGGACCGGTCGCCATTTTGGCGAGCGTTTTTTCGTAATCGGCCAGGTGCGGCACTTCCATCGTGACCGGCTTCATCGACCGCGATGGAACCGAACCGCCGAGTGCTTTGCGGTGCTCCCGCAGGTACTGCATCTCGGGACTATCCTCGGGCGGGCGATAGAACGGAGCTTCGGCGACGCGTTCATCGGAGATCGGAATGCCGAATCGCGTGCGGAATTCTCGCAGCTCGTCTTCGTTGAGCTTCTTCTGATTGTGCGTGACGTTACGGCCTTCGCCCCCTTCACCCAAACCGTAGCCTTTGATCGTTTTCGCCAGAATGACCGTCGGCTTGCCTTCGCATTCGACGGCCGCTTTGTAGGCAGCATAAACCTTTTCAGGATCATGGCCGCCACGCTTCATTTTTTGCAGTTTCTCATCGGAGTAAGTCTTCACCATCTCGGCGAGCTCGGGATACTTACCGAAGAAATCTTCGCGAATGTAGTCGCCGCTCGAGACGACGTACTTTTGATACTGGCCATCAGGCACTTCCATCATGCGTTGCTGCAGCAAGCCGGTTTCGTCGAGATCAAGGAGTGGATCCCAATCGCTGCCCCAGACAACTTTAACGACGTTCCAACCAGCGCCGCGGAACGCGCCTTCGAGTTCTTGAATGATCTTGCCGTTGCCGCGAACCGGACCATCCAGCCGCTGCAAATTGCAGTTGATGACGAAGATG
>DATBAY010000590.1:0-3282 GCA_036271295.1 Lacipirellulaceae bacterium
CACCGTGACTTTCACGCCGTTGGGCGTGGCAAGGGAGTAGAGCTGAAACGGATGCTTGCCGACCGGCAATTCCTTGTCATGCGTGGCGCCGGAGATCGGGCGATTGATATTGGCGAAGCGTCCGCCATTCTCCTTGTCCCACACCCAGACTTTCGGTGGGACGTATTCTGCGGCGTCAGTCATGCGTTTCTCTCCAGAATAATTGTTATAATAGAACCTATCGCCGCGCACGCAGTCGCGACAACCGCACTTTAAAATGGCCGCCCATCGAGGCTGTCGGTTTAGTTCGGTAGCCCCAGATATTCCCATAGCTTCTGAAGCTGGATCAGTTCGAGTTCGACTGCCGTCTCGACTTCCTTCACCACGCCCGGATGTTTCGCCCGGTCGGTGTGGGCGCTGACAGCCATATCTTTGAGTGTGCCGGTCTGGCTCTGGCCGCCGGGTATGGTCCGCTGCCAGCCGGACTGGTTCAGTTTCTTGGTAAGATCGTCGTGGGAATAGTCCGCCATTGCTTTTCCGCCCGGATTTATGCCGCAAGCCGACTATAGCACTCGCGCGCCAGCGGTCTTTCGTTTTAAGTTCTAGGCAATAATAGAACAAATATTTCGGGGAGCAAAAGTATGTCACGGGTAGCAGTCGTCACAGGTGGAACGCGCGGTATCGGCGAAGCGATTTCGGTCGCGCTAAAAAAAGACGGGTACAAGGTCGCTGCCAATTACATGGGCAATGACGAACGCGCTAAAGCGTTCAGTGAGAAGCACGGCATCGCCGTTTACAAGTTCGATGTCGCCGATCACGACGCGGTGTCGGCGGCGATGAAGAAGATCGAAGCCGATCTCGGCCCAGTCGAGATCGTCGTCAACAACGCCGGTATCACGCGTGATGCGACCATGAAGAAGATGGGCCGCGCGGGCTGGGATGAAGTGATTGATACCAACCTCGGTGGTTGCTTCAACATGTGCAAGGCGGCGTGGGACGGCATGCTCTCACGCGGCTTCGGACGCGTGGTGAACATCGGCTCCATCAACGGTCAGGCCGGTCAGTACGGCCAGGTGAATTACGCCGCTGCCAAATCGGGCATCCATGGTTTCACCAAGGCGCTCTCTCAGGAGGGTGCATCCAAGGGCATTACGGTGAATGCCATCGCGCCGGGTTACATCGACACCGACATGGTGGCCGCGGTGCCAGCCCCCGTGCTGGAGAAGATCGTCGCCAAGATTCCCGTTGGCCGCCTTGGCAAAGCCCACGAGATCGCGCGCGGCGTTCTGTTCCTGGTGGCCGACGATGCCGGGTTTGTCACCGGCTCGACCATTTCCATCAATGGCGGCCAGCATATGTATTGAGGTATGGAGCGGCATGGATCTTCGCTCCCTCACTGCTGAAAATCTGACCTGCATTCGTGGCGGGCGGTTGGTTTTCCGCGATGTCTCATTGCGTGTCGAAGCGGGGCAGGTGTTGGCGCTGGAAGGCGCAAACGGCGCGGGCAAAACTTCTCTGCTACGAATGATCGCTGGGTTTCTTGCGCCCGAATCCGGAACGATCACGCTCAAGTCCGACAGCAAAGATGTCCACGACGGCGAAGAACGCGGTAAGCGTGTCGGCTGGCTCGGACATGCGGATGCCGCGAAGCCGCAAATGACACCGCGCGAAACGCTACGCTTCTTTGCCGATATTTATTGCGTACCCGGCGATATCGATGTCGCGCTCGATGCAGTCGGGCTTACACGTCCGCGCGATCTTCCCGCGCAATATCTCTCCGCTGGACAGAAGAAGCGCCTCGCGTTGGCAAGACTGAAATTGTGCGGGCGTCCGTTGTGGTTGCTCGACGAGCCACTTGCCGCGTTGGACGCCGACGGTAAAGCGCTCGCCGCGCAATTCATTCGCCAACATTGCGCAGCTGGTGGCATCGCCATCGCCGCGACGCATGAGCAGCTAGGCATCGAAGTCATACGGATTCAGCTCGCATGAGCGCTTTTTTTGCTGTCCTATCACGCGATATTCGCCTTGCCACACGGGCGGGGGGCGGCGCGTTTCTTGCGCTGGCGTTCTTCGCCGCGGTCGCGACGTTGGTGCCGCTTGGTGTCGGATCGGATTTGCAATTGCTCGCGCGGATTGCGGGCGGCGTGTTGTGGGTGGGTGCGATCCTCGCCGCGTTGCTGTCGCTCGACCGCTTGTTTCAGCCGGATTTCGAGGACGGCAGTTTGGACGTGCTCGCGCTTTCGCCGATGCCGCTCGAAGCATTGTCCTTCGCCAAGATCGTCGCGCATTGGATCACCACGGGACTTGCGCTCACGATCTTGTCGCCGATTTTGGGATTGCTGTTTGGCTTGCCACGACAAGAATACATGCCGCTTGTGATTTCACTCGCGATTGGAACGCCAGCCGTTAGCGCCATCGGTGCTATCGCAGCTGGGCTCACGCTTTCCATTCGGCGCGGCGGGCTGATCTTGCCATTCATTGTGCTGCCACTGCTTGCGCCGGTTGTGATTTTTGGCGCGAGCGCGGTGACTGGCGCGGTGGAGGGACTGCCGAACGGCGCACTGGGATTGCTTGCAGCATTTTCCTTCGCCGTCACGGTCATAAGTTCTTTCGTGACGGCTGCCGCGCTGCGGCTCAATCTCGCAGGATGAGCGCGATGGTTGCTGCAATGCGGGCGAAGGACTAGAGCGCGGCATGGCTTCGATCTTCGAATTCGCCAATCCTACGCGCTTCATGAAGCTGAGCGGCGCTCTGTTGCCGTGGCTTTCCACGGTTGCCGTGCTCTCGCTCGCGGCCGGGCTTTATCTCGGCTTTACGTGCCCGCCAGATTATCAGCAGGGCGATACTGTGCGGATTATGTTCGTCCATGTGCCCGCCGCGTGGGTGGCGATGATGACTTATGGCTTGATGGCGCTGGCGTCGTTGATCGGTCTTGTGAACCGGCACCCCTTGGCCGACGTGGCAGCAAAAACCGCGGCCCCGCTCGGCGCATTGTTCACCGCGCTGGCACTCATCACCGGATCGCTGTGGGGTAAACCGATGTGGGGCACTTATTGGGTTTGGGATGGACGGCTTACGTCCTTCTTGCTGCTGCTGTTTCTCTATCTTGGCTACATCGCGCTATGGAACGCGATTGAGGATGAGACGCGCGCAGCCCGCGCGACCGCCATTCTCGCATTGGTCGGCGTGGTCAATCTTCCGATCATCGAGTTTTCGGTCGAGTGGTGGACAACGCTTCACCAGGGCGAAAGCATCGTCCGAATGGGCGGGCCGTTGATTGCCCCTGTTTATCTCTGGCCGCTG
>DATBAY010000591.1:0-8981 GCA_036271295.1 Lacipirellulaceae bacterium
AGCCCGCCGCGGCGCGAGGTCATCGGGAGATCGGGAGAAGCGTTGTCAACGTCGATGTCGAGTTCGCGAACTGCGCGCCGGCGCTTTGCTGCGGCGACGGGTCGAACTTCAGTATCAAGCGTGGACATGGGCAAACACTAGAATGGTGGTAGACGAGGTAGGCTGGCCAAGTCCGCGTGAGTTCAAACTATAAAGGGGGGATGCGGCAGGGTCAAATGCTTGGGAACGGGTCCGCGGGCCACGAAGAGTATTTACCACAGAGGACACAGAGGGCACGGAGAACTCAAAAAGGCCGCGATTCGGCGGATCTGCGATGATGGCCGCACTAAAGGGGAGATGTTAGCAGTCACCTCCGTGACCTCTGTGTTCTCTGTGGTTAAGTACTCCGATCAAACTTGCGATGGACTCCTGCCATTGATTTAATGTCGGAGGAGGAAGTCAACTTGAGTTGCGATGGCAGATTTGGACGTATCTCAATGCGAATGATTGCGATTTCGATGGCGGCATGGGCACTGAGCGCTGTCGTTGCGCGAGCTGCCGAGACAGCGGCAACGGCCGAGCCGGTGATGCCGCCCGATATGCGGCGCGTGGCAAGGAAGATCGAGCCGGATCTTAAGGGTGATCCAGCGCGGTTGGCGCAGTACGTCAATTTCTTTTCGCGCGAGCTGGGGAACGACAGTCGGATGTGCGCATTCGACGTCACGTGCGAGCCGAGGGGCAAAAAGGTGGTGCTGCATGGATTCGTCGAGTTCCCAGAAACGCGCAAGTCGCTGATCGAGTTTCTCTCTGCGCTCGGATTCGAAATAGAAAACCAGATGGAGTCGTTGCCCGCTGACGATCTGGGGACAGAGATCTTCGGCATCACCAAGGTAACGCACAGCTATTGTTTCGATCGACCAACTGGTAAGCGGAAGCAAGAGACCGATTGCTTGCTGGGCGAGCCTGTCTTCTTGCTGCGAGAGCACGATGGGCAGTTGCTCGTTCACAGCCATGAGGGCTATTTGGGCTATGTGCCAAGTAAAGACATCGTGCGAATGGATGAGGATCGATTCAGCAAATACCTAGATGGTCCGCGGGTGCTCGTCGCAGCAGATCAAAAGAGCAGCAAGCCGGCGATTCCGGCGGGCGCTCGGCTGAAGTGGGTGAGCACGGACGGCGATCAAGTTGCCGTGGAACTGCCGACAGGTGACAAAGTGAAGATTGCGGCGGCCGATTGCCACGTGAACGAAGCGCCGGCGGCGAAGATCGATGAGATCATCGAGACGGCCAAGAAGCTACTTGGCACGCCGTATTTTTGGGGTGGGCGGACTTCGGAAGGCATCGATTGTTCGGGGCTTGTGCAGCAGAGTTATGCGTCGGTGGGGCTTTTCCTGCCGCGTGATGCGTACCAGCAATTCTACGTCGGGCAGTTGAGCGCGACGCGCTGGCACATGGCCGGCTTGCGGCGCGGCGATATGCTGTACTTTCTGGCGTCGGATGGCAAGATCCGGCACACGGCAATCTATTTGGGGAACGATAAGTTCATCCAGGCCGTGATGCCGCACGCCAAAATCAGCAGCTTCAATCCGAAAGATCCGGAGTACGACGCGGTGCACAAAGCGTCTTTCGCTTTCGCCAAGCGACTGCTGGATTAGAATGTGCCATGCCAGCGCACATGCCATCAGCCCCCGGCTCTGCCGGAGGTTTGTTAGCAGGATCGCCACAAGAAAATCGTTGGCCCCGCGTCGCACTTTGCTAACCCCCGGCAGAGCCGGGGGCTGACTAATCTTGCGGTCGTACTCACGCTTCGTAAGAGTTTCGGCATCCGCGACATAAAGTACGGGGTCGGTGCGCGCCAATTTCGCGACATCGACCGCTGGGCGCAACTATAATAAGGGCTCGGTCTGCGATAGAATCGCTACGTCGCTAGCCGCACACTGTGGCCGGCCGAACCCACCTACCCTTCCCCACCTGTTGGCCAATTCTTGGAAAATGATGGTACGACGCATTCTTTGGACGACCGTGTGCCTTTTCTGTATTTCGTTCGTTGCCGTCGGAGCCGCGAAAAAGAAAGGCGACCGAGGCAGTAGGACCAAGACAGATCCGAACCCGCGCACCGAGCTGGCGGCCGCCGCGACACCGGCCAAGAACATTCACGTACCGGAGGGCTTCAAAGTTGAGCTGCTGTATTCGGTGCCGAAGGAGCAGGAAGGCTCGTGGGTGAATATTTGCGTCGATCCCAAAGGTCGACTGATCGTGAGCGACCAGTACGGCAGCTTGTATCGCATCGCGCCGCCGGCGATCGGATCGAGCGATAAGCCGAAGGTCGAAAGAATTCCGGTCGAAATTGGCATGGCCCACGGGTTGTTGTGGGCGTTCGACAGTTTATATGTGATGGTCAACTCGCCGAACCGCGAGAAGAACGGGCTGTACCGCGTGACGGATAAAGACGGCGATGGCGAGCTCGATACCGTCACGTTTCTCAAGCACCTTGATGGCGAAGGCGAGCACGGGCCGCATGCGGTGATACCCGCGCCGGATGGAAAGTCGCTCTACGTGGTGTGCGGCGACAACACGAAACCAGTCGAGGATGCCGAGTCGCGCGTGCCGAAGATTTGGGATGAGGACCAGCTGTTGCCGCGCATCTACGGCGTTAGTTTCATGCGGGGCGTGCCGGCGCCAGGTGGGTTTATTTACCACCTCGACCCGGATGGAAAAAAATGGGAGCTCGTGACGAGTGGATTCCGCAATCCGTTCGATATTGCATTCAATGCCGATGGCGAACTCTTCACCTACGATGCCGATATGGAGTGGGACATCGGTGCGCCCTGGTACCGGCCGACGCGTGTGTGCCACGCCGTGAGCGGCGCCGATTGGGGCTGGCGTAATGGCAGCGCGAAGTGGCCCGAGTATTGGGACGACACGTTGCCGCCGGCTGCCAATATCGGTCTTGGATCACCGACCGGAATCACGTTCGGGTACGGCGCGAAGTTTCCGGCCAAGTACCAGAACGTGCTGTTCATGTGCGATTGGACGTACGGGAAAATGTATGCGGTCCAGCTGACGCCGGAGGGCGCCTCGTATCGCGGTGCGCCCGAAGAGTTCATGACGGCCACGCCGCTGCCGCTGACGGACATGCTCATCAACCCGCACGATGGGGCGATGTATTTTCTAATCGGTGGGCGGAAAACACAGTCGGGGCTGTACCGGCTAACGTACGCCGGCAAGGAATCGACCGCACCGGCTGTTGACCATCAGGCAAACCAAGACCAGCGGGATCTGCGCCACAAACTCGAAGCGCTGCATGTGGGTGATCATCCCGAGGCTGTCGAAGTTGCGTGGCCTCAGTTGAGCAACTCGGATCGTTTCATTCGGTACGCCGCGCGGACGGCGCTCGAGCATCGCCCGCTGGAGGGTTGGCAGGACCGCGCGCTCGCGGAAAAGGATCCGCAGGCGTCACTGACCGCCCTGTTGGGTGTTGTGCGGATGGTGCCGCGATCGTTCAAGCCGACCGGTGCCGATTTGGATACCCCACCGCCAACGTACCCGGCCGACAACGCAATGCGACATCCGTTGGAACAGCCGGTGCTCGCGGCGCTGGCGCGGCTCGATTGGGATAAGCTCTCGGTCGAGCAGCGACTCGAGTTGCTGCGCGTCTATGAATTGGCGTTGTACCGATTGGGCGCGCCGGATGAGGCGACTCGCAATACGCTTATCGCCAGGCTGGATAAGTGGTATCCGGCCGATGATCGGCGCTGCAACGTGATGCTGACCCAGCTCATGAGCTATTTGCAAGCGCCGTCGGCAGCGAAAAAAGGCGTTGAGCTGCTCCTTGCTGCGCCTACGCAGCAAGAGCAAATCGATGTCGCCAGATCGCTGCAGTATTTGAATGCGGGTTGGACGCTCGACGTGCATCGACAGTTTTTCGAATGGTTGGCAAAAGCGCAAGGATTTCATGGCGGCAACAACTTTCCAATATTCGACCAGGAGCTGCGAACCAACGCGCTCGTGAATACGACGGCCGAGGAGCGAAAAGAGCTCGGCGAATTGTTGGTAGCGAAGCCGAAGTCGGATGAGCATGGCATGGCCGCCACCAATCGGCCGTTTGTGAAAGATTGGAAGATGGACGACGTGGTCCCGCTCTTGGCAGCGAAATTGAAGGACCGAAATTTCGAGCACGGCCGGCAGATGTTCGCGGCGGCGAACTGCTACGGCTGCCATCATTTCGCTGGTGAAGGCGGCAACGTAGGCCCGGATTTAACGGGTCTGGCCGGGCGTTTCAGTCCGCGCGATATTCTCGAATCGGTGCTAGAACCGAGTAAGGTGATCAGCGACCAGTATGCCGCCTCGATAATCACGACATCGAATGGCAAAGTCTTTGAAGGCCGCATCACGAATTACAACGGCGATGGAATTACGATCAACACGAACATGCTGGATCCCAATGCCACGGTGACGGTGAATCGCAATGACGTCGAATCGATGGAGCCGTCGAAGGTTTCGCCAATGCCGGTCGGGCTGCTCAATACGCTGCAGGAGGATGACTTGCTCGACTTAATGGCGTTCTTGCTGTCGCGTGGCGATTCGCACAATAAGATGTTCACCGAGAAAAGTGCGTCGGCCAGCGGGGGACAAAGCCCGAGTGGTGGCGTAAAATCGCCCCAGGGAAATTAGCAGAGCGTTCGTGACGTTGCCGAACGCGTGCTCATCCATTACGCGCGGGCACCTTTCATGCCGCAACAGATCACTGCGAACCGGGCGGCGCTGGCGACAGGACACCCACTGGGCGCTGCTGCCGGTCTTGAGCTTTTGCAGGCCGGCGGTAACGCCATTGATGCTGCGGTGGCGGCCACGCTGGCGCTGTGCGTGGTGATTCCGGGGTCGGTCGGCCTGGCCGGTTACGGCGGGAGCGCCGTGATTTGCCGCGGCGGCAAACGCGGAAGCGGTACCGACGACGCCCCACGAGTGTTTGCGATCGATTTTGATTCGTGCGCGCCGCTCGCGTTTCGCGCGGGGCTCGTGACCGCTGATCCCGCTTCGAATTACTACGGCGCGCGGGCCGTTACAGTGCCGGCCGTCGTGGCGGGACTGGATGCAATTCTCCGCGAGTTCGGCTCGAAGACGTGGGAAGAAGTATCCCAGCCGGCGATTCGATTGGCAGAAGATGGGTTTGTGTTCGACAGTGAGCATGAGCGTCATTGGAAGCGCTGTGCGGCGAAGTTTGACGAGCAGTCGGTTGCTTCGCTTTTCCCGGATGGCATGCCACCGCTCGGCGGCCGTTGGCGACAGCCTGATTTGGCGCGGGTGCTGCGGCAACTTTGCGAGGAAGGTCCTGCTGCGTTCTATGAAGGCAATCTCGCGAGTCAGATCGTGAAATACGTCCGCTCTCGGGGCGGAATTCTCGAGGAGCGAGACTTTCGCGAATACCGGGCTCAAGAAGTCAGGGCCGTCAGTGCTCGATGTCGCAACTACGAACTATTCACGCCTCCGCCGCCGGCGGGCGGGATCACTTCGATTGGCATCGTGCAAACCTTGGTGAAGTTGATCGATTGCGACGATCCGCCTGATTTACAGCGCGGCGATGTACGATGCCGTGGCTGGAACGCGCACGCTCTTCACGCCTTTGCAGAGGCGTCGAAGCTATGTTGGGCGGAGCGGCAGAAGTGGCTGGGTGATCCGAACTTCGTCAAAGCGTCGTTGGAAGAATTAGTTTCCGATGCGGGGGTGACATCGCGGGCTGCTGCCATTCGCTCGGGTCGAACAGGGCAAAGTAACGAGATACCAGACACATCTTCTCATACCTCAAACGTCGTGGCGGCCGACGCTGATGGAAATATGATTTCGCTCACTGCGACGCAAGGCTGGATGTACGGTTCGCACCTGGTCGTCGAGGGTCTGGGGCTGGTGCTGAACCATGGGATGTCGCGGTTCGACTACTTGCCAGGGCATCCGAATTCACCCGCGGCGGGGAAGCGAATGCAGCACAATATGGCGCCGATGATCGCGCTGCGCGGTGGGCGGCCAGCATTTGCCTATGGCCTGCCGGGCGGGCCGAAGATTGTGAGTGTGACGGCGCAGCTGGCGATTGATACGATCTTGTTTGGCGCCCATCCGCAAACGGCGGTCGAGAGACCGCGGTTGCATACGCAGGGTGGCGAACCCCTGCTCGTATCGGCGCACATGCCAGATGATGTGGTGAGTGAATTGGAACAAATGGGGCACACGGTGCGCCGCGAAGCGGATATGGGTGGACCTGTCGGCGTGCTTGCGGTCGAATCGGAATCGGGTCGAATCAATGCGGCGGCGGGAGAGTTGATGGGCGCGGCAGCCGGTATCTAACGAAAGCTATGGAACCACAAATCTCCCGCGAGCAGTTTGAGATCTTCGCCACGGGGCTCGATCACCCGGAAAGCTGCGCGTTCGATCGCGACGGCAATTTGTGGGCTGGCGGCGAGGCGGGGCAAATCTATCGCATCGAACCCTCTGGCAAGGCCGAAACGATTGCGAATGTCGGTGGCTTTTGCTGCGGTGTTGCGCTCGCGCCGGATGACAGCGCGGTGTTTGTTTGCGTCTCGGGCGTCGGCGTCGTGAGCGTTGCCAAGAACGGCACGCACGAAGTATTTGCGTCGGCTGCCGGCGGTAGCAAGATCAACGCGCCCAATCATTTGGTGTTCGATCGCGCGAATCGGCTCTACGTGACGGACAGCGGCAACTGGATGAAACGCAACGGCCGCGTGCTGCGGTTTGGCGCCGCAGGCGAAGGGGCGGTCCTCGCCGAGAAGTTGGGTTACGCCAATGGTGTCGCGCTGAGTGCCGATGAAAAAGTGATGTTTGTAGTTGAGAGCGACACGGACTCAGTTTTGAAGTTCGATATCGGGGCGGCCGACGCGGTCGGAGCTGCGGAAAGTTATGCGACCAGCGTCGGCAGGTTCCCCGACGGCATGGCGCTCGACGCAGACGGCAACTTGTACGTGTGTTGCTACGCTTCGGACGAAATCTGGCGCGTCGACAAGGAGCGTCAATTGACGCTCGTCGCGTACGATCGCTGGGGAATTCTCTTGGGGCGGCCGACTAATCTGGCTTTCGGTGGGCCGAAGTTTGATGAACTCTTCGTGGCGAATGTGGGACGAGTTACGATCACGCGGGCGAAGATTGGCGTCCGGGGACTTCGGCCGGCGAATTTGCGGTAAGTCGGCGGCGGTTGGATTAACATTGCTTGCTCGCCGAGTGACTTGGGTGGTGCGGATTTCTCCGAAACGCGCCTCCATATTACACTGGTAGCCATGGCTCGACTGACGAACAAAGTGGCGATTGTGACGGGGGCCGCGCATGGCATAGGTCGCGCGATCGCGGAATCGTTTGCCCACGAAGGCGCGTGGGTGCTGGTTGCCGACCTCGATCAAGATGCGGGCGCGGCTCTCGTTGCGGAAATTCGCGCGGCGGGCGGGCGGGCCGAATTTGTGAAAACTGACGTGACGTCGCTTTCCCAAGTCGAGCGCGCCGTTGAGGTTGCGAACAATCAGAGCCAGCGAATTGACGTTCTCGTTAACAACGCTGCCCATCTTGGCGACTGGCTCGACGTGGAGCAGGCGACGTCCGAACAATGGGACCGTAGCTTTGGGGTGACACTCAAAGGCGCCGCGCATTTTACTCGCGCGGTGTTGGCCTCGATGACGCTTCACAAAAGTGGTTCGATCATTAACATTGCTTCGATGCAGGCGCTCGTCGCGGGACGATCCTCCGCGGTTTACACCAGTCTGAAGCACGCGCTCATTGGCCTGACGCGGAGTACCGCCTTGGATTTCGGCACGCAAGGTATTCGGGCGAACGCGATCTGCCCGGGGCCGATTCGCACGCGCATCTCGCCACCGCTGGGGAGCGAAATGCACCAGCGGCAGATTTCGAAGACGATGCTTGGCCGCACCGGCGAGCCGAGGGAAGTCGCTGCGACGGCTGTGTTCTTGGCGTCGGATGAATCGTCGTACATCACCGGGGCGGCCATTCCGGTTGATGGGGGCTGGACAGCCTTCTAATGGCTCTCGACGATCTAAATTAAGGGCATTTTGCGATTTCGTCCGCGGGCTTCGAACCTTTTATGTCTGGTGATTCGATAACCTACAAAGCGGGCGCTGCGAGCGTCTGTATCACGCCGGACGAACCGTTGTGGCTGGCGGGGTACGCGGTGAGAAAATCTCCGGCCAGCGGTAAAGTTTCCAATCTTTACGTAAGCGCGCTCGCGCTGGAGGACGGCGCTGGTCAGCGGTTCGTCATCGCATCGATAGAGATCATCTCGGTGAATGCAAAACTCGCTGCCCGAATTTTCGAGGTCGTGCGGACAAAGCACGGGCTGGCGCGCGCGCAGTTGTTGCTGACGGCGACACACACGCATTACGCTCCCGAATATCGAGCCGACAAGCAATTATTTTTCCACATTCCGGACGAATACGCGGCCAAGTTTTCTGCGGTGGAGGATCGGCTGGTAGCCGCGACGACGCGGGCAGTCGATGAAGCCATCGATCGGCTCGAGCCGGTGCGATTGTTCGCTCGCGAAACGAAAGTGGGATTCGCCCACAACCGCCGCCGGCATGGCGTTAAAGCGGGGACGCCGTCAACGGAGGATGTTCTGGACCACGACGTTTCGCTGCTCGATTGTGTCGACGCGACGGGCAGGCGTAAGGCAATCGTATTTGGTTACGCTTGCCATTGCACCACGATTCCACCGGAGGACCTGCGATACTGCGGCGACTGGGCTGGCTTCGCGAAGGAGCAGCTTGAACGTGAGAATCCAGGAGCGATCGCGCTGTTTCTTCCCGGCGCGGGCGCAGATCAAGATCCCGAGCCGCGGGCCTCGCTCGAGTTATCGCAGCAATATGGGCGCGATCTGGCGACGGCCGTGCAGGGGTCAATCGGCGGTTCAGGCGTCGAGATCACACGCCGGATATCCATTGGGTGGGACGAGGTCGAATTGCCGTTGATGGAGGTCACGCGGGAAAAGATTGAAA
>DATBAY010000592.1:0-5250 GCA_036271295.1 Lacipirellulaceae bacterium
GATGGCATCTTGGTGACCTCTTCATGGACGACCACCTCTGAAGCGATCGACGCGGTCAGTTCCGTGTTCATGGCTTCGAATGTCTATAACGAATACGCAGCGAGCGCCGCAGGCAATGGTACGGATTGGGTTCTCACCTTCCCGACCAAGCGCTTCTATGTGGATTCGTCTATTACATTGACCAGCAGCCCCATCGCGCCGTTTGAAGAAGAATTTGGCGCGAACGAGGACGGCCTGTCTTGCACAGTAGTAGGCATCGTCAATTACGACCGTGAAGAAAACACGTTGGCAGCTACGGGTTGCGGATTCTCTCCGTGTCCCCCAGGTCAGCCGCCTTCTTCGATCTGTCACGAAACGAACGTCATTACGTTCAATGCCAACAGCACGACGAACAGCGTTCTTAGCTCCACGCTGACCTCGAACATCGTGCCGATCGGCTCCGCTGGTTGGGCAGCGCTTAACCTCGACCCCAATGCGGGACCGGATATCGGTAATCCGTTCTTTGGTGAGTCGGGTGGTCCGCATAACCTGCACGTCGCCCTTAATGGCAACCAGTTCCACGGCTTGCCGGTCACGGGCTTCCAGGCGACGAACTTTGTCGTCGGCGGCAGCACCAGCATTCTTGCGAACTACAGCAGCGTAAATCGCCATCGCATTTCGCGTTCTTGCACGAATGCAGGCGGCGGCTGTTCCTGATCGTAATATGTGTGAAGTTTGAAAAAGAGGGACCCGTTCAGGGTCCCTCTTTTTTTGGAAAGGTGTCGCACGAAGAATTCAACAACGTTTATTTGTGCTGATTAGTGATTCTTTAATGTAAATCTTGCGTGCGCCTCACGGAACTTTTCCTACAATTTTCGGTTGCTACTGTCCTTGAGAAACTGTGTATGAAACCAATTATTATTTTCTTCGCCGCTTTCGTTTCTGCGCCTGTCATGGCGCAGACGACGACGCTCGACATCACCGTGCCTGGCACCGGGAACCCTGTGTGTTCATACATAACCGGTCCGGTCACTAACGGAACAACGTCGGGTCATTTGCAAGCGACCGCGACGAGTTCCAGCGGTGCCGGCTGCGGAACAGGTAGCTCGGGTGATGTTACTTTCGGACCCGCATTGCCGCTCAGCCCTCAAACGACGACGGTCCAAAGCGGAAACGCTGTAAGTTATTCGTTCGAGGCACTGAATGCGACCACGTGCACGGCAGCGATTACGGGTGCCGCATCGGGATCATTCACCGGCGGAAGCACTCTGTGCAGCGGGACGGGTGCATCCACATGCAACAACCGGTTGGTCACGGCGTCCGCATCATTTACCAACACCGGGTCTTCCAACGTTGCAGATACGGTTACTCTTACCTGCACCGGTGCTGCCGGTCAGGCACAAAGTATCGCGAATGTGACGGTTCAGCCTGTCGGGCTTCCGCCGCCGCCGGGAAGCTGCTCAAGAGTGATTCCCGGAGATGGCACTTCTGGAGTGCACTCCTTCACAAGTCAAGGTACTACAAGCATAAAGGTAGGCGGCGATCAGCACACAATCACGGCCGACATGAGCCAATTTGCATCCGTGTTCGGAAGCTTCCCTGGTCGAAACGGTGATATCGCGTACGACAATCTGCCGATCGGCAATTACATTTCGCTGCAATTTTCGTTGCCTTCAGGGTTTGTCGAAAATGCTCCGACGTTGCCAATACCGTACTACCAATGGCTATTTATGATGGGTGAAACCGGTATGGATACGAAGGTCAGTATGTCGATTAGCACGAGCTGCGGCGACTTCAGTCCAACGACAATTAGCGGTAGTACAGTAGTCAATAACTGCCGCAAAGTCGGACTGAAAGCCGACGGTGGAGTCCAGTTTTTTGCCGAAGGCGATCCGAATTCGCAATGCGTACTGCAGGACAATGTTACTTATTATTTGAACCTGATCAACGCGAACGTCACGAACGTGACGCCCACGGGTGGCTCTGCGGCAAGCTACCGGGACGGTCCGGGTACGCATTGCGGCGGCAAGAGCACCTGCTCGGTGCCTATGATTAACGGGCCACGCGTCACTTACCCGCAATATCCGTAAATAGTGATACCACGCACTCGCGCGCCGTCACGACGGCGCGCTTTTTTTTGAACCTTTTTGCTGGTAGATCGGTCATTTCTTGCCTGTGCTTATGGGAACCGACTGCTGGTCCTTAGAGGAAACGTATGCAATCAAAGATAAGTTGGGTCGGCGCCTATTTTCGTATCTGCGCCATAGCCGGTTTAGTTGCGCTAGGTACTGCGGCTCTTGCCGCTGATGACAAGCCTCTCGGAGCCAATGTGGTTGCGAGTCAAGGCGGTGCCGAGGTGACGTTGCAAGACGTCGACGCGGCCGCTGACAAGATTCCGGAAGGCGATCGCGCCGGTTATTTTGATAGCCCGAAGCGCATCGAGGGTACCGTCGGCGGCTTGCTTTACCAAAAGCAGCTGGCGGCGAGGGCGAGGGCAGAGAATCTTGAGAAAGATCCGCTGGTGCAGCGCGAAATCGCGCAGGCGACCGACGATGTGCTCGCACGTGTGCAATTGGATCGCTATCGCAAAAGTCTGAAATTGCCGGACTTCGAGATGCTGGCAAAAGAATATTACGCGAGCCACAAAGACGAATTCATGAAACCCGGCGATGTCGTCGTGGAACATATACTTGTCTCGACAAAAAACAGGTCCGAAGACGAGGCCAAGGCGCGCATCGGTGAAGTCGAGGCGGCAGCTCGCGCGCATCCGGATCAATTCGACGATCTCGTGGAAAAATATTCCGACGATCCGAGCAAATCGAACAATCACGGACGTATCGCGCACGCTGAATCCGGCAAGATGGCAAAGCAATTCGCGGCGGCATCCAATGCGCTGAAAACGCCCGGCGAAATTTCGCCGGTGGTCAAGACCGATTTCGGATTCCACGTTCTCAAGCTGATCGAAAAGACGCCGGATCGGCAACGCAGTTTCGACGAAATTCACACCGATCTCTTACTGACGCTTCGCCGCAACTACCTCACCACGCAACTGGATCAATATTCCGGTGAAATCCGCGGCAAACCGCTGCAGGCAAATCCTGATCTCGTGGCCTCGTTGCGCACGCGATACGCTGCTCCCGGAAGCACCACGATGCCCGCCGCGCAATCCGAAAGCGCGAAGCCTACTGAAGGTTCCGCGCCCGCACACTGAGCAATCGAACTCAGGACGCGGAACCGATCAGCCGTTTCCGCGTACTTCCCTGGCGAGGTCTGCGATAATTCGCCATCTTCCCCGCCGAGCTTTCTTGATGCCCGCGCTTGGCCTGGCGCTTCATTTCATCCGACGCGAAATTAAAAACCGCTACTTGGGCAGTTTCAGTGGCGGTCTTTGGGCATTGCTGCAGCCGCTCATCCAGCTCGCCGTCTACAGTTTCGTCTTCGTGCGGATATTCAAGGCGCCGCTTCCTGAAGGCAGCACCGTCGGATACGTGCCGTTTCTTTTCATGGGTTTGTGGCCGTGGAACGCGTTCGCTGAATCGCTGTCCCGATCGTGCACCTCCATTCAGGACAATGCTGCGCTGATCGGCAAAGTCGCCATGCCGCGCGAAGTGCTCGTTCTGTCGACTGTTGCGGCGACATTTGTCATCCAAGTTCTCGGATTTATCGCGATCTGCATCGTGCTGCGGCTTGCGGGTATTCCCGTGAATTTACTGCTGCTGCCTTTGGCGATCTTGGAATACATGCAGCTATTCGTATTCGCGCTCGGTTTGGCATTTCTGCTCGCTGCGCTACAGGTTTTCATACGCGATTTCGCGTCGGCGCTGCCCCAATTGCTGATGCTGTGGATGTTCGCGTCGCCGGTATTTTATTCGCGTCAATCGTTGCCGGAACGATATCGCCACTGGATGGACTGGAATCCGTTCACGCATTACACTGAATTCTTCCGCACTATCCTGCTCGGCTCCGGAACGTTTTCGATCGTCGAAACCTTGGCATCGCTGGCCGTTGCGTTGCTCATTCTCGCGATCGGATTGGGTGCATTCAGACGCCTGCAATCCCATTTCGAAGACTTCCTGTAGGTGTCGTGAGTGGACGCACGCATTCTCATTGAAGCCCGCGACTTAGGGAAAAAATATCCCAATGTAACGCGCCGCCGCGATCGCATGAATGCGTTAATCGGATTGCTGGCGGGACAGCGAAACATCGCCTCGACGACCGTCTTGAAGAACATCAATCTTCGCGTACATGCGGGCCAGTCGCTCGGCTTGATCGGCGAGAACGGTGCTGGAAAATCCACGCTGCTCAAGCTGATCGTCGGCGTACTGACACCCACCGAAGGCGAAGTGAAGGTTCACGGAAAAATCGGCGCACTGTTGGAATTAGGCGCAGGTTTTCATCCCGATTACACGGGCCGAGAAAATATCGGCCTGTCGGCGGCGCTGTACGGCCTTGGCGCGAAAGAAATTACGGCGAAGACTCAGGACATCATCGATTTTGCCGATATCGGCCGCTACATCGATGAACCTGTCAAACACTATTCGTCCGGCATGATCGTGCGGCTCGGATTTGCCATTGTCGCGACGCTTCGCCCGGACCTGCTGATCACCGACGAAGTTCTTGCTGTAGGCGATGAGGCTTTTCAACGCAAATGCATCAAGTGGATGGAAGACTACGTCGATTCCGGCGGGACGTTGCTGCTGGTGTCGCACAGCATGTATCACGTCCAGAAACTCTGCCGTCAAGCGTGCTGGATAAAGGAAGGCGCGGTTGTCGCGAGCGGCGACGTCTTCGATGTCACGCAAGCTTACCTTGCTTATCAAGAGCGCAAGACAGCAAATCTGGTCGAAGAAACACGCATCAACGTGCGGCTTCAAGGCCAGGAATTTCATTTGGTCGATTTCGCCGTCAACGATCAGTTGGGCGAATTACCTATCGTTATCGAACAGGGAGACGAGCTGCATTTAAGCGTGCGCGTCCATTCGCGCGATGGAAGGGTACCCGTCGTGGGAGTCGGTTTGGCGCGGGCCGACGGCGCTTCCGTGTATGGCGTCACCACCGACATGGATAATGTTTTTCCCTCGCAGGAAAGCAGCAACGTCTTTCGAATAGATGTTCGCTTTACCGACAACCCATTGCTCGCCGGAAGTTATGAGCTGAAAGTGCATGCGATCGATACGGAGGGCATGCGCTTGTTCGACACACTGACCCGATCGCTCACCGTCCGCGGCGAATCGCGCGAATTCGGACTGGTTAAATTGCCGCACGTGTGGG
>DATBAY010000593.1:0-11952 GCA_036271295.1 Lacipirellulaceae bacterium
CCTCCCCTTCGACGGGGATGGCTAGGAGCGGTGACTCGCGAGCACTGAAGCGCCGCACTAACTCTCCGTTGGCCGCCCAATCTCCCAATGATGCCCAAACGGATCCACAATCCGCCCCAACTCCCAACCATGCGCACACTCCACGGCCACAACTTGCTTCGCCCCAGCCGTCACCGCCTGCGCGCACATCGCGGCCGGATCATCCACAATCAATAACATGCGGACCGAGCATCCGCCCAACGTCTCCGGACTGAAATTCAAATTCTCCGGCGACTCCTCCGCAACCCAAAACCGCGCGCCTCGAACGTCGAGTTCCCCCACACCGCCGCCGGGAACACGATACGTTTCCGTCGCGCCGAACGCCGCCTTATAAAACTCCATCGCGCGCTCCCAATCGCGCACCGACAACGTTGCGGTCACCACAGCCATACCTTCCGTCATCGTTAACTCCTCTATTGTTCCGCCGACATCGGCAGTCACAATTCCCGTTTCCGTCCCTCATTACGAACCGCAACGCGGTTACACACCGTAGCCTAGGCTCTGTCTCAAAACGTGGCTGAAGATCGTATTTGGGAGGGCGATGCTCCTGCAGAGCCGAGCGCCGGTGAGAGTTCAAGGCTCGGCAGGAGCCTCGCCCTCCCTTTTGAGACAAAGCCTAGAGTTGGCCGCGCCAGCCGTCCACCCTAGGTAACTCGGCCCACAAAGTTGCATTACGCTGAAAACATTACACAATGCTTGGTAGGTCAGGCTGTGCCTGACAACTCCTCCTCGGCCTGCCCACGCACGACCCGTTACCAGCCTTCAAGTCCTCCCCACCAAAAACTCCTCACAATTCTTCGGCGGCCCCAACCCATCCTCCCGGCCCACGAAATAACGCTCCGTTAGATCGACCGCCGACACATGCTCGACGTCTCGAAATCCAACCTCGCGTGCGAGCGCCTTCATCTCCTCCGGCTTAAAGCAACTCAAAAACGGCGTCCCACTCTCACGCGCGCTCGTCGCGGCACGTTCAAGATTCGGCCGCAATTCCGGCTCCGCATCGCCTCAGTCGATCAAATTGCGGCTGACTTTACGTCGTTCAAACGGATTTAATGCCAATCTCTCCCATGTTCTAATGACGCGCGCGTTCGACGGCTCCATCTTATCTGCGTTCATCTGCGACATCTGCGGACAATTCATTTGATTCGCGTCTTATGAGCAAATTGCACGGTCAATCCCCGTTTCTTGGCCACTAATTCTCCGCCAAGTCTTTTGTGGATTTTGAGCCACGACCTGTGCTAAGGTGGCACCCCTCCAGAACGTCCACCATCGCAGTCTCGCGCAATCAGCCGTTCCATGCGCTCGAGATATGCGCCGACGCATCCCAATGAGCAAATCCCACACATTTTGTACGACGACCACGCCGCGACGACACACAAAGTGACAATATTCAACTGCCTATCCCAACGATGAATCTCACTTCGCCCTTGATTTGCCGCGTTTTTGAAACCTGCAATCCCCCACGATCCACCAATTTTGTATTAAAAAATCGACTTCGATGCGTTTCACTTGTTAACCCGCCACCCCAAATCAAACCTCGCCCACCCAACACGGGCCACGCTTGCGGTTTAGCTAAACCACTCGCGCCCCAACACCAAGAATCACCACCACTTGCACCACACCCCCAATCGCACAATACTCACAAATCAAAGGCTTAAGTCGTAACGCTTAAGTCATTAGTATTTACTGAACACTTAAGCCTAACGCCTTACACCTAAAGCCTGGAGTCCTCATGCGTCGTGCCAAAATCACCATCGTCGGCGCCGGTAACGTCGGCGCCACTACTGCTCACTGGTGCGCCGCCGCCGAGCTCGGCAACATCGTCCTCCTCGACATTCCCCAAACTGGCGACATGCCCAAAGGCAAAGGCCTCGATCTCCGCCAGGCCTCGCCGATCGTCGGCTTCGATTCCGATATCATCGGCACCACGAACTACGAAGACACCGTCGGCAGCGACGTCGTCGTTATCACCGCCGGCCTGCCGCGCAAGCCCGGCATGAGCCGCGACGACCTCCTCGCCACGAACGCGAAAATCATGACCGACGTGTGCGAGCAGGTGAAACGCACGAGCGAGCATGCCGTGGTGATCGTCGTCTCGAACCCGCTCGACGCCATGGTCCAACGCGCCATGCAAGTCACCGGCTTCGAGCCCAACCGCGTCATCGGCCAGGCCGGCATCCTCGACACCGCCCGCTACTGCACGTTCCTCTCCATGGAACTCGGCGTCAGCGTGAAAGACATCTCCGCCCTCCTCATGGGCGGCCACGGCGACACGATGGTCCCCATCCCCAGCTGCACCAGCGTCGGAGGAATTCCGATCACTCAACTTCTCGACGCCAAACGCCTCAACGAAATTGTCGAACGCACCCGCAGCGGCGGCGCTGAAATCGTCTCGCTTCTGAAAACTGGCAGCGCCTACTACGCCCCGGCCGCCGCTACGACACAAATGGTCGAAGCCGTCGTTCGCGACCAGAAACGCGTCGTCCCTTGCGCCGCTTATTGCGACAAAGAATACGGCGTCGGCGGATACTACGTCGGCGTACCCGTCATCCTCGGTGCTAGCGGCGTCGAAAAAATCATCGAGCTAAAACTCACCAGCGATGAACAAGCCGCCTTCCAAAAGAGCGTGAATGCCGTGAAAGAACTTGTCGGAGCAATGGCAAAGCTCGTTTAAACAAAGGAAGAAGGATGGGGGGAAGGATGAAAACAGATGAAAAAAATTCGACCAAAGCGGCTTTGCCTTCCCCCTTCCGCACTCCCCCTTCCCCCTTCGAGTTGACACGTTTCGAGCGCTCGTTTACAGTCGCCAAACGTCGCGCGATCCCAGGTTGCGACACCCCTCCTTACGCTATTGCTAGCATGGAAGCCCAGCCATTGGTTGAGTTGTTTCTCAATCGCTGATTCGTCCAGGGCTCACCCGTTATCACCCGCGATTCTTTCCTATATGAACCGTCTTGCACTTGTCTCAGACTCCACGTTCAGCGCTCTTTCCAAGTCGACAACCGGTCATACCTCGCAGCTTGAAACTTCGCCGCGGCATCGTTTTGCCCGCAGTTTCGACCTGCCGTACGCCACCTTCGCTCCGATGCACTACGAGGAGCGCTACGCGTATCCGCTGATCGTTTGGCTCCACGGCTCAGACAGCAACGAACAAGAACTCCGGCAAGTCATGCCGCTGGTGAGCATGCGAAATTACGTCGCAATCGCCCCTCGTGGAACCAGCGTTGGCTCCCGCTCCCGGGGCCGCTTCGAATGGTGCCAGTCGGCCGAGGCTATTGAGTCTGCACACGCCAGAATCGTAGATTGCGTCGCTGTCGCCCAAGAACGCTTTAACATTCATGCGAACCGAATTTTCCTTGTCGGCCGCGGAGTCGGCGGCACGATGGCACTCCGCACCGCCTGGAGCGACCCCGACCGCTTCGCCGGCGTCGCCGCGATCAATGGGCCGCTGCCCTCCCACTCTAGTCCGATGCGCCGCGTTAACGAGCTTCGCCATATCCCGTGCCTGCTGGCAACTTCTAGAAATCACGAATCCTACCCATCCGACCAAGTTTGCCAAGATCTGCGATTACTCCATAGCGCCGGCTGCACCGTCGCGCTTCGGCAATATCCTGGCAGCGATGATCTTACAAGCAATATGCTGTCGGATCTCGATCGCTGGCTAATGGAATTGGTCTGCGGCGCACCGATCGCCGCCAAGCATACTAGCTGACCAAAGCCAATTAAGCATTGACACCTCTCTCCAACATGCGGTAAAAGCTCGCCGCTCTTTTCTACGTTCGATTCCGACTCCGCTCAATTTCTCCCGCGCCAAGCGAGAGAGCCGTTTCCAATGCGCCCTGCTGCGCACACGATGCCGTGGCCGAAAGCTCCCAAAAATCCGAAAGCTCAGCCGATACGCCCCCGGCCGGTTCCGGTCGGTTCGTGTCAGCGATCTTCGGTTTGATTGGTTTCTTGAGCCGCCTGCGTGCGTGGGCCACCGGGCACTGGTTGCGCAGCGTTATCGTTGCGGGCACGATTCTTACGCTGATTGGCGCTACGATCGGCGGGTGGGCCTACCTGGCAAGCGTCGCGCTTCGCGCCGGGGAATTGAAAATCGACGCGGCGCTGGAAGCTTATGACAAGGGCAACTATGAAGCGGCGCGGAGCCTCGTCACTCACATGCTCACCGGCGGGAGATTGCCGCGAAGTGAGTACGGCGGGCCTTTGTTTGTTCTTGGCGCAATCAAGACGAACGACGCGCAGCAACAGGCCGTACCTGAACGGCGACGAATAGAGTTTTTGATTTCCTCGCGTTATTTGACGGAGGCCCGCGCGTACGGATATCCGCCGGGGCGAGAAGCGTACGGCGATTTTTTGCTCGGACAAAGCCTTGTGGAGAGTGGCCAATTCGACGAAGGCACGCAAATCCTAAAAGATCTTGCTGCCCAGACGACAACCAGCGACGCGCTTCGATTTCAGTCGCAACAAGTACTTGCGGAGACGTGTCTTCGAATGCCTCACCCCAGGCTCGAAGAAGCGCTGCGCTACACGGACCTGATCATTGCGACACCCAAGATTACGTCAGATGAACTTGCCTCTGCGCTTTTCAAGCGTGCTGAATGCCAATCGCGCTTAGAGCGCTTCGACGAAGCGCGGCTGAGCGTGCAGCGCGTACCGGCCGGTGACTCAAGCACGGCAGCGATTGCGCTCAACTTGGGGCGAATCTCGTTAGATCAAGTGGAGGCCGCGCTGCAGAAAGTCGCCATGAGCGATCGGCCGCAGGCGGCGGCAGAAAAGGGGGGCGAGATCGACGACGCCCTCGCTAACCTTAAGCGGGCAAATTCGTTGGACGATCAAAAGTCACGAATTGCGCCGCTCGCAACTTACGAAATTGGCCGAGGTCTGGCCATTAAAGGAGATTATGAAGGCGCGCTGAAACAGTTCGGACGTGTGCGGCAACTTTTCGGCGAGTCGTATGAGGGCCTGGCGGCTTCGTTGGGTGAAGCGAACGTGCTGCGCCAAAAAGGCGATTTCGAAAGCGCGCTGCTGGCGTACCGACGAGTGTTGGATGAATTTACGAGCATCCCCGTGTACCGCAGCCAAGTGTTGCCGGTTGAAAAGATACGAGAACAGCTCATTGCAGCGCAGGCGGACCTGCTCGACCGGGAGCACTATAGCGACGCGCTCGCATTGATCGAACATTTTACGCCGTTGTTCAATCACACTGAGCAGTTAGAACTTCGCGGCGACACTCTCGAAAAATGGGGCAATCAGCTGCTGATTCAAGCGAACGACGAGGCAACTGGTTCGGCTCGTACGCGGTCGGAGGGACTTGAGCATTTGCGCGCAGCTGGGGTCGCCTTCGAAAAGCTTGCCGAATCGCGATTCTCGACAAGATTTTACACGAGCGATTTGTGGCGCAGTGCGGGTGATTTTTTCCAGGGACAGAACTTTTCCCATACGGTTCAGATCTTGCGCAAGTACTTGGAGTATGAGCCCGAGCTGCGGAACGCTCAAACCTTGCTCCGATTAGGGCAGGCACAGTTGGCACTGGGCCAGATCCCGCAGAGCATTGCAGCGCTAGAAGAGTGCATTGAGTTTCATCCGCTTGATACGTCCACGTTCCAAGCGCGGATCGATTGTGCCAAGGCTTACTGGTACCAGGGCAATATTGACCGGGCGGAGGAGTTACTACGAGAAAACATCGCCGGCAGCTCGCTCAAGCCGACCAGCCCGGAGTGGAAGGACTCGCTGTTCGAGTTGGGCATGCTGCTCCACGAGCGTGCGAAGTTCGAAGAAGCGATCGGCGTCTTAGAGGAGGCGGTCGAACGCTATCCGCAGGACTCACATTGCCGCTCGGCGCAGTACGTGATCGGTGAATGCTATCGTCGCTGGGCGGAAGAGCCGCTCGCGGAGGCGCGCCGAACTCATGCGACCAGCGAGCATGACAAATCACTGCAGCTGGGGACCCAGCGATTGAACGCGGCGCTTCGTCAATTCGAAAGCGTGCAACGATCGATCACCCTCAAGACGCACGATATCCACAGCGATCCGCTCGCGGGAACGATGCTGCGGAATTGCTATATGTTCGAAGGCGCCGTGTTGTTCGATCTGGGCCGCTATAAGGAAGCAATCGAAGCGTACTCGAACGTGTCATCGTTGTACCCAGACGAGCCGTTCGTATTGGAAACATTCGTGCAGATTTCGAACTGCTGGCGGCGACTGAATCGGCGTGACAACGCGCACGGGGCCGTTCATCAGGCACAGATTGCACTGGAGCGACTTCCGGCGGAGGCAAAGTTCGACAATACGACGGCGCTCAATCGCGAGGAGTGGCGGATGTTGTTGGCGAATATGAGCAAATGGTAGTCATACGGGAAAACGACCACAAAAAGGCACGAAAAAGCACAACAAAGAATTGACGCAATCTGGGATAACACTGTTTCGCTGTAAACGCGAAGTGGTAACCGTAAATCATCAAAAAAGACATGCGGCCGACTGAAAAGCTCATCGAACTGATTCGCAAAAAGCACAACGTGCTGGTGCAGCTTCGTGAATTTGGCTCGCGGCAGTCTGCTCTGGTGAGCAGCGGTGAGATTACGGGATTGCTGAAATTGCTGGGCACGAAACAACACCTCATTTCCGGCCTGCAAGAGTTGGAACGGGAGCTGAAACCTTACTACGCCGAAAACCCAGAGTCACGCGTCTGGCGATCGCCGGCCGATCGCGCCCAGTGTGCCAAGCTAGCGGCTGAATGCAATTCACTGCTCGAAGAGGTGGTGGCGTTAGAACGAGCTGGCGCCGAGCAAATGGTCGCTCGCAAGAGCGAAGTGGAAGAACAATTACACCACGCGCATGCGGCCGTTCATGTACGCAACGCGTATGCCGCGCAGCGCCGCAGTATTGCTTAGAACTATGCGAATTAACCCCACAAGCGAAATGTGCGAAACGACGGAAGTCGCGCTGCCGGAGGAGTCGCTGGCGAGCGATGGGTCGTTAATGCTCGGCGAAAATGTTGACTTGGAAACCGTGCTGGCGGCGTGGCATACGGCGACGCTTCGCTTGGAGCGCACTCACGAGACATTGTGCGGCGAGGTCGCGCGCCTGACGAAAGAACTTGAAATCAAAAACCGCGAACTGGCTCGCAAGAACCGCCTGGCCGATTTGGGCCAGATGGCTTCGCACGTTGCCCACGAGGTGCGCAACAACCTGGTGCCGGTTTCGCTGTATGTGAGTTTGTTACGACGAAGGATGTCCGACGACTCGGGCAGCCTGAACATTCTGGCCAAGATCGAGGCAGGGTTTACCGCCCTGGAAGCGACCGTGAGCGATTTATTGAGTTTCACCGCCCATCGTCAGCCGCAATGGCAAACGTTCCTGGTTTGCGACCTCGTGAACGAAGTTTGCGAGTCGCTCGAACCGCAGCTCGAAGCGCAAATGATCGACTTGGATATCGACGTGCCGCCGAACACACTGCTGAGCGGCGATCGAGAGATGATTCGCCGAGCCGTTTTGAACCTGGTGCTCAATGCGATTGACGTGATGCGCGATGGTGGCAACCTGGTGATTACGTCTTATGACGGACCAAGAGGCTTCGAATTGGAGATTGCGGATAGTGGACCGGGCCTCACGGACGAAGTGAAGCGCCGAGCATTCGAGCCGTTTTACAGCACGAAGCAAAACGGCACGGGGCTGGGTTTGGCGATCGTGTACCACGTGGCGGAAGCCCACGGCGGGTCGGTGACGGCATCGAACTGCCCTGAAGGTGGCGCGGCGTTTACGATCAAGATTCCGCGCCGGCAGATGCGGGCGGCTGCTTAAGTTTGTCGTAAGGCACCGGACCGCTTGGCGGTCCAGCTATGAAATAGAGATCACAAGTTTTGCAAATGTCGCGAAAAACGAAAAACGACGATCGATTCCGCGTGCTGGTGGTGGACGACCATGCGTCGGCGCGCGAGGCGGTGGCGGATGTATTGCGCGAAGCGCAGTACTTCGTGGCAACTTGCGCGAGCGCGAGCGAAGCGCTCCCCAAACTGAGCGGCGAGCGGTTCGATGTCGTCGTCACCGACTTGCAAATGCCGGGCATGAGCGGGTTGGAGTTTATCTGCGAAATCGAGCGGCGCCGGATTGACGTGCAGGTGCTGATGATCACGGCCCATGCGTCCGTGTCGTCGGCGGTCGAAGCGATGCGGCACGGCGCGTGCGACTATATCGAAAAGCCATTCGATGCCATCGCTCTGGAGCGCTCGGTAGCGCAGGCGTGCGACCGTCGCTTGGCGACGCACGATTCAGTTGCGGACGCAATGCCCGGCAACGCGAACTCCGCGACCATGATGATCGGCAGCAGTCCGGCGATGCAACAGCTGCGAGAACGAATCGCGCAGGTCGCGAAGACGGATGAAACGGTGCTGATTTGCGGCGAAAGTGGCACCGGAAAAGAACTCGTAGCGCGGGCGATTCACTCCCACAGTCGGCGTTCGAGCGGGCCGATGGTGAGCCTCAATTGTCCGGCCCTGTCGGCTCAGCTGACGGAAAGCGAGCTGTTTGGTCACAAGCGTGGCGCCTTCACGGGGGCGGAGGCGGACCGCACCGGCCGCTTCGAAGCAGCCCATGGCGGGTCCATTCTGCTCGATGAAATCACGGAGATCGACCTTGGTTTGCAGGCAAAGCTGCTGCGTGTGCTGCAGGAGCGTTCGTTCGAGCGCGTGGGCGCCAGCGAAACAGTGGCAGTCGATGTCCGCGTAATTGCGACAACGAACCGTGACTTGCTGGCCGAGATTTCCGCCGGCCGATTCCGCGAAGACTTGTATTTCCGATTGGCAGTCGTGCCGATCGTGCTGCCGCCACTGCGCGAGCGCGAGAGCGACGTGCTGGAACTGGCCGATCATTTTCTGGCACTAGCGGCTGAACGGCTGGGCCGACCGTTGGTGTCACTCGAAACGGCGGCCCGCACGCTTCTCAACAGTTACAACTGGCCGGGCAACGTTCGTGAGCTCCAAAACATCATTACGCGAGCCTGCGTGTTGAACCAAGGCGCACCGATCGCTGCGGTAGAGCTGCGGCCGTGGTTGCGCGACAGCGGAGTAAGTGAAACGATTGCGTCGCCGGAAGCAAGCGAAGTTGCTTCCATTCCAGACGAAATCACATTGGACGAAATGGAGCGGCGGCTGATCGTGGCAACGCTCAAGCGTTGCGATGGTCATCGCGCCAAGGCAGCGGAGAAGCTTGGCATCGGCCTGCGCACGCTCAGCGGAAAGTTGCGAGCTTACGGTTACGCGCCGCGCGAGAAAGATTTTGCCAGCACGGAGTAGATGGGAATCGGCAATCGTTGCCGGTTGCTATCGGCAGATTCTGCCGGATCGTGAACTGCGAACGGCTCACGGCAACGGGCGAAGGCGCAGAGAAGAAAGAAAACAGGGATGTTGAGTAATCTGACATTCGCGGCGAATCGCGATTCCTATGCGTCGTTGCGCCTTTGCGTGAGATTCACAAGCTAGGAATCACGCAAGTCGCGGCACGGAGGTTGCAATGCTTTCATCACTGTTTCAGTCATCCACAATTCCCGTGCTCGAGCAGGTGGTGAACTTCACCGAGGCGCGGCATGGCGTATTGGCTGGCAACATTGCGAATTTGGACACTCCCGGCTACAAGACACGTGATCTGTCGCCGGAGAACTTTCAGCAGCAGCTGAAGGAAGCGATCGAAACTAGTCATCAGCCTATCTCGCCAACGTACAACCGAGATTCGTTGGGCCTAACATCGGCTTATCGCACGGAGCAACGTGAGGCGAAACAAGTCGCCGCATTCCGCAAAGTGGAAGAATCTTCGAAAGCGATTTTGCGGCACGATGGGGATGACGTCAGCATGGAACAGCAAATCAACGAGATCGTGAAAAACCAACAGGAACACAACCTGGCGATCAACCTGATGGCTTCGCAGTTCCGGCTGCTGAAGACTGCGATCACCGGACAGGTTTAATTGGGAGGGGGACAGGATTCAGAATGCGGGGGACTTGGGAAGAATCGTCAACGCATTTTTGAATAGGATATTCAGTTATGTTTTCTAGTCTTGATGTCAGTACCAGCGGTTTGGTGGCTCAGCGGGCGCGACTGAATGCGATTTCGTCGAATATCGCGAACATGTCGACAACTCGAAACGAGCTGGGGGAACCGGATCCCTATAAACCACGCTACGTAACATTTCAGACGGATGAGAAGCTTTCGACGTCCGGCGGAGGAGCTGGTGTCAAGATTGGCAGCGTTGAGACGTCGAATGCACCGCCGCTAATGAAGTATTCGCCGGGGCACCCGGATGCGGATGCACGAGGATTTGTGAAGTATCCGGCTGTGAACATGACGACCGAATTCGTCGATTCGCTCGAAGCGACGCGGGCGTATGAGGCGAATATCGGCGTGATCGAGGTTTCGAAGAACATGGCGGATCAGGCGCTGCGGATTATTGCATAAGTGTGGCGATTGCCTGCCGGCCACTGGCCAGCGGCTAGATAAAGATTTGGCGTGAGTGCGATCAACAACATCTCGATTGGGCAGCAGTTCGCGATGCCGGCTGCGCCATCGCTCGATGCGCCTGCCAAGGGGCAGTCTTTCAAGGACGTACTTGTTGATTCGATCCAGCAAGTGAATTCGATGCAGCAGCAGGCGGACAAGGCCGTCGAATCGATGGTGACGGGCGGCGACGTGAACCCGGCCGAAGTGCTGACGGCGGTGCAAAAGGCCGACCTGGCCTTTCGGCTCACGATGCAGATGCGCAATAAGCTGATGGATGTTTATCAGGAAATTAAAGACATTCGGATTTAGGCGGGACGATAGCGCGGCGTTCGGCGCGTCAGGCTGAAGCCTGACCTACGACAGTTACGAGGTCCATGGATGGATTTTTTGAATAAGTCGCTGGCTCAGTTAAACGAGCTGTTCCGCTCGATGACGCCTGGCGCCCGAGTTACGGCTGGCTTGCTGCTGGCCATGGTCGTCGTGAGCATGGGCTACTTGTTTCGCGAGAGCACGTCCGGACCGGACGCCTATCTCTTCGGCGGCGCGCCGCTGTCCGATGGCCAACTCACGCGCGTGGAAGCCGCGATTGCGCAGGCTGGCCTTCCGGGCAGTCAGCGCGAAGGCAATCGAATTCGCGTGCCCGCTGGGCAACAAGCCAAATATCTTGCTGCGGTGGCGGATCGCGACGCCTTGCCTCCGAACTTCAATACGATTTTAGAAACCGCGATTGGCAAAGGTGGCCCGTGGGAATCGAACGCGCAAGCTCGCGAGCGGCTCAAAATCGGCCGCCAGCAAACGCTTTCGGAAATCATTCGAGCCATGCCCTGGGTCGAGAGTGCTGTCGTATTGTACGACGAGCATGAACTGCACGGCATGCGCGAGGTCGGGAGCACGAAGCAGGCCAGCGCGTCGGTCAGCGTCAAGCCAACCGTGAGCGAATCGCTAACCCCGATGCGCGCCAAGAACATCCAAAAACTTGTGTCTAGTGCCGTAGGCATGAAGTTGAGCGACGTTTCCGTAATCAATCTTGGCGAAGGCGGCGCGTACGGCTCGGATAACGAAATCACCGCGGATATTTTCGAAGAAGGTTCGCTGATGCAAACCAAGGTCGCGTTTGAAACGCAAAAACGCGACAGCATTATGAAGGCCCTGCACGACATCCCGGGCGTTCGCGTCGAGGTGAACGCGGATTTCAACGACACGATCGAACAACAGATTCGCTCCATCAAACCAGACAAGAACGGAACGACCCCAAGCCACACGACGGAGTCGAAGCAGGAATCGGTGACCACCAATTCAAAAGGCGGCGGTCAACCCGGAGTCACCGCCCAAGGACCCAACCGGCAAGCTGCGAGCGAATCGACACAGCAGAATAATAGCAAGACTACGAACACGGTGGATGAATCGGATAATGTCGTGCCGG
>DATBAY010000594.1:0-16583 GCA_036271295.1 Lacipirellulaceae bacterium
ATCTTTCCCTCCGCGGATTCGAGCAGCTGCTGACACCCTTTGAGATGCCTGATTCCCTCCTCATACCGTGCGAGCGCATCCGACAACCCAAGTTTGCCGCCCTCTAATTCCGCCACGATCTTTTCCAACTCACCGAGCGACTCCTCAAAGGAAGCCGCGCACTCTTCTCGGGCTGTGGTTTTCTTTTTGGACATCGAAATATCTTCTGCCTTCCTCCGTGCGGCCAAACACCAGCGTGACTCTCAAATGATACTGCCGAAAGTCAGTCGTCGGCGTTTTCAATTTCAATCCGTTCAACCGTACTCACTACCTGTCCTCGCGCAAAACGCGTAAGAATCGACTGCCCGGCTTTCAATTGACTCGCTTCACGAACTACCGTTTGATTCGCCGTATTCTGAGTAATCGTATACCCGCGCGCCAAAACCGCCAACGGGCTCAACGATTCGATCTTACCCGCCAACCGCGCCAGTCGACTTTCGCGATCGTGAATTATTCGATGCATCGACCGCTGCCCGTGCACCTCCAACTCATCGAGCCGCCGACTGCGTTCATGCACCAGATCGAAAGGCCGCCGAAACGGTCGTTGCGTTGCTACGCCATCGAACCGCGCACGCAGCCACGCAACGCGGCGCTGTGCCGCATGACGCAATCGCTGCTGATACGCGCGCACGCGCGCCCGAATTTCGTCCGCGGCCGGTGCAATCCTTTCCGCTGCTTCGCTGGGTGTCAGCGCCCGAACATCCGCAGCCAGATCCGAAAGCGTTACGTCAATTTCATGTCCCACAGCGGAGACCGTAGGAATCCGCGACGCGGCGATCGCGCGGACCACAACCTCGTCGTTGAACGACCACAAGTCCTCGAGGCTTCCGCCACCGCGGCCAACCACGAGCACATCCAATGGCGGTTTGATGCGATTCGCCAATCGAATCCCGTTCGAAATTTCCTGAGCCGCACCGTCGCCCTGAACGCGCGTCGGGATAATCAGCACTTCGACACCGCGCCAACGCCGTCGCAATACTTGCAGGAAATCATGCACGGCCGCGCCTGTCGGACTCGTCACAAACGCAACCCGCCGCGGAAAGGTCGGCAGCGCTCGCTTCCGCGCCGGATCGAACAATCCTTCGGCCGATAGCTTCTCACGCAGCTTTCGCAGTGCGAGCTCGAGCGCACCCATCCCTTTCGGCTGCAGTTCGTCAACGACAAGCTGGTAGCTGCCGCGCGGCGCATAGACATCGAGATGGCCGCGGCAAATGACGTCGAGACCATCGGTCATCTCGAGCTTCAATCGTGCAGCCGCAGATCGCCACATCACGGCCCGAATCTGCGCCTGGTCGTCCTTCAGGGTGAAGTAGGCGTGCCCAGACTGCGGGCGCGAAAAATTCGAGATCTCGCCCGTTACCCAGACGTTCGGAAAAGCGCCTTCCAGCGAACCTTTAATCTGAGCCGTTAATTGCGTGACGGTCAGCGTCTGTTGAACGGTCGTAGTCGCGGCTGCGGGCAAAATAAGATAAACGCGTTGGTATAGAGTAACCCCGGATCGAGAGTGATCCGATCCGCCGCCCAGGTTACCATCTACGCGGTTCCGCGTCGATTCGTCTCATGCTTACGCGGCTTCGGCGGAAATGCGGAGTACATTGGAGCGCGAACGAATTACCCTCGCCGCTGCTACCGGCTTCTCTGCAAACTGCGGTCGAAGTACGACCTCTCCATTTTTCCGCGTCCCCGCGGTCGCCCATGCCTCGGCTTCGGCATTCAAGTCGTTCATCAACCGCTCGACTCCCTGGCGGCACGCTTCGATTTGGTCGCGATCCAAATCGCGCGCGAAAGTTAGCGGAGGCCCAAGCACCATCCTAGCGCGTGAAAAAGGACGCGGCACAACAAATCGATCCCAGCTCTTAGCCCGCCACGGGCGATCGGCGCCGAATCCCATGGGTACAAGCGGCATACGCAAGCGCGACGCCAGGTAAATAGGACCCGCCGCCAGTTGCCGACGTGGACCCTGCGGCCCGTCAGGCGTTATCGTCAGATGCTGACGACGACTGCGCCGGGCCAACTCCCGAACTGCTTCGGCGCCACCATGACGCGTCGACCCCCGCACACAATCGAATCCCATATGGTGCGCCACGCGCGCTAGAATTTCTGCGTCGCCGTGTTGGCTTAAGAGCATCGCCAAATGACAATGCCCGCGCAAATGCAGCGGAATCAGAACATTTTCGTGCCAGAAGATATAGATTCTCGGCGGACCCGCGCAGGTCACCGGATCAACCGAGTGATCGTAGAATACGGCGCGATAATCAAGCGTATTCATCCAAGTGCGAATGCCGGCCGAAGCAACCAGCCCTGTCGTCTTTAGCAACAGAGGTGGCATCCCCCGCTTGCGATTGGAATTCTCGGTGTCCATCTTGGCATCCATGCAAAACTTGCTGGCGACCTCTTAGTCGGCTGCGTAAACGCCTCCGCGTTACACACGCCATTCGCCACTGAAAATCTCGGCTGCGGGGCCCGTCTTATATACGTGATTGTCACCTTCGCTCCAATCAATTGACAGGTCACCGCCCCGCAAATGAATGGTTAGCTTCCGATCGGTGCGGCCCGATAGCACCCCGGCGACGGTCACCGCACAGGCCCCCGTGCCACATGCAAACGTTTCGCCCGAACCTCGCTCCCAAGTGCGTTGACGCAGCTCGTTGCGAGCGAGCACCTCAACAAACTCAACGTTAACTCGCTTCGGAAAGTGCGAATCGTTTTCGACCTTTGGTCCAGTCCCAAGCACCCACTCGTCCGTTGCCTCTTCGACGAACACCACGCAATGCGGATTGCCCATCGAAACGCAACTAACCAAAAACTCACGACCACCAACATTGAGCGGCACATCGACCACCGGGTCTTCGGAACCCCCGGCGGAGCGAAGTGTCGTCGGAATTTGGGATGGAAGCAAGATCGGCTCGCCCATATCGACGCGAACACGCTCCACCAGACCATCCACCGGCTCCACCTCGAGCGCTAGCACCCGCTCCGCAGTCGCGATTCTTAGCTGATTGCTGCGTTTGATCCCGTGATCGTACACATACTTAGCAACACAACGAATGCCGTTCCCGCACATCTCGGAGTACGATCCGTCGGCGTTGAACATCCGCATTTCCGCATCGGCGTGTTCCGTGGGGCAAATCAAAATGAGCCCATCCGCACCCACGCCAAAACGACGGTCCGAAATCTTTCGCGCTAGCTCAGGAATATTTTCTGGAATTGGTTGCGCAAAGCAGTCCACGTAAATGTAGTCGTTGCCGGCTCCGTGCATTTTTGTGAAGCGCATTACTAATCTTTGCCCGTTACCAGCGACCTTGTTCAATCGAAAGACGTGATTGCGAGTGCTACGTACGCAGATGCGGACAATGAACTATCCGCCAGGACGCCCTTTCGAGCAAGGTTGGCATTCAGCCAGTCAAATCGAGCTGCGTGCCCGATTGTCCCGTTGCATCCTTGCTTTGCCGCGCTTCGACTTCGGCCTCCGCCGTAAGCGGCCCAGCCTTTTTCGCCGCGGCGGGATTCTCCCATAACCGGCGGCCATCGGCATCGCGCTCGGAGGATTGTTGATCTTGCTCCGTCTGGCCGATGCCCGAAGAGCGCTCCGCATGTTGGTCTGCGTCGATTCCACGCCGCTGGGTGAGTGAATCCTTCTGGGTACGCTCCGTTTCACTGCCGCTTACTTGCGACAAGGCGGTGCCCGCCGTGCTGCTTAACAAGCCACCCAATGGAACCATGCTCATGGCTAAGCTCCTACCTCACTGCGTCGTCGTTTTTGCCTCACGCGACGCAGTGGACGGTGTCATGGTCGCCGCCCCATCATGAATTTCTGATTGAATCTGTGCGATCATATCGCTGGCCGCCGGCACTGCTTTCTTTTCAATCTTGGGATCATCGAGCGTGCCCACGACCTTTAACTGCAAAACCTGCTGGCTCACATGGCCGACAATTGTTTTTACAAAGGGAATCGGCCAGTCCGCAGGTCCAATCAAAGTATAGAACACTAAATCCAGCTTGCGATTGATGTCTGTTTCGCCGTTTCCGTACAAGCTCACGGCGTCTCCCAGCAGATTCAGGTGTTGAAAGTGAATGTGCTCGCCTTGAATCGCGAATTGCATATCGCAGCGGTTGAACGCCGTCGAGTCGGGCGTCCGATTACTGAGCACCTTGAGCATACCGACCAACAGCGGTAATTGATAAATGTTGCCGTCAACCACATGCAGCTCGCCGCCGCCGCGCAGCGTCTGCATCGACGTACCAGTTCCTGAAACTGCAAGTGTGCCCGAAAGCGTTCCGTTCATCTCGGTTGGCCCGCCAAGCCGCTCTCGAGCAAATCGACCGAGGTTTGCTCCGCCGAGATGGACGTCGATTTTGTAAGCGGGATTTGCGTCGTGCACGAATTCAATGTTGGTAGCTAACGTGCCGCCGTACGCATCTGCCACGAGTCGCCGTGGCTGTTGCTGCAACTGTTGACAGGCCGGCTCGCCGATCAGGCATCGCGACGCATCCGCCCAAAACGGCCCGTGAAGATTCGTTAATTGAATGTCTTTGCAAGACACGGAGTCGAGCGCCAGCTCACCACTCGCAAACGTTCCTCTCGCATCGCTCTGTCCGATCAAGCGGATGCCGCCGTTAATGCTTTGAAGAGGCACTGCGCCTTGGATGGATGCCTGCTGACATTCCAAGCTGACATCCCATGTCGAAGTGATCGAGCCAGCCGGTGGCATTTTCGCGAACTGGAAATTCCCGTTGTAGAGTCCGATCGACCCGTTTGGCTGCAGCTTATCGACGAGCGATTGGGCGCCGGGCGGCAAAGCCGCCAGCAGCTCCCGGCTTATCGTCAGCCGATCCACGTTGGCATTCGACACAGCGCACTGCCAGCCTCCGTCAGGTGTAACCTGCCAGACACCCGACTCGACAGAGTAAATCGATCGGTCGTGCTCTGCGCTGACGCCGTGCCATTCGACTTGCCCTCGCTTGTAGGTCGCAACGCCTTTCAAGTTCTCCAGGCGATATGAATTCGGTTCGATCGAGACAGTCCGTTCACAGGGCCGCAATGTGATCTCGACGCTCGGATCAAGTTCATTTGGCTGTCTGGTCAAGTGGGCAGAAAGATCGATACTCCCGCGAGGATTCAACTGGCTCCAAGCTTGCTGACACGCGGACAGCTTTTTCGCCCAGGAGGCCGTCATCGATCCTACAAGCGAGTTCGCCGGCCCGCCTGAATCCTTTGATGATGCGTCTGAAACAGGCGGAGTGAGCACTTGTTTCAGGCTGTCGTCTAGCGGAACGTTCGTGGCGTCGATCGTTAAATCGGCCTCGCACCCCGAGTCGTGCGGAATGACGCCGCCACGGCATTTTACGATCGTGGAGTCGTTGTTTCCGCGCGCTTCCACATCGTTCAGCGACCACTGTGAATTCCGCTCTGTCACCAGCCCCTGCACATGCTGCAGCGGGAATGGAAACGGAGCGAACCGAATTCGGCAATCCTTGAGCCGAATGTCCAGCGTTCTATTCGCTTCCCGCTGACTCTCCTCTTTCCATTCCGCCCGGAACCGGAAATCAATCGCACCTTCGCCCTGCAGAGAGCGAACCAAATCTTTGGCCTTCGCAGGAAGCGCGTCGATGAGCTGTTCATGCAGCGGGATATCCGAGCCAGAGACCTCGATGTATCCGACTGGGTGCGCATGACCGGCAGCGCTTCCACGCGCGTAACGAACGCCTCGGTATCCGGCCGTGTGACCGACCTCGTTGTTAAAACTTTCTTCCCGAGCAACTCCTTCGCCAATCTCCGGACCTTGTGCATCGTCTGCCGCTAAATGCGTCAAATCGGCTGCGATTTTGATCGGCCGTCCGCCTCCCAAACCAGTTAAATCAAGATGCAGTTGATCTGGGCCGTGGTCGCTCGAAGGCTGGTAGTTAACTTGCCCCGTCGTTTGCTCGACTACATAGGGGAACTTGTCGGCGTCGGTCAGCGAGATCCCTCGGCACGTAGCCGTCACCTGCGGTTTCCATTTCTTGCCGTCGAACGTGAGTCGCACATCCGCGTCCGTCGAGCCGATCGGCCGGAATCGCTGCCATATCCGAGCCTGCGATTCCGGAAGCGCCGTTTGCAATCGCTCGCTCAACTGAAATCCCAGGACCTTCATCGAAATCGCGACCGGCGCATTCGCCGCCCAGCCGGCACGATTGAGCGCCAACGTCACACTCGCCTGGCCGCACTTCGCATCCATGCGCTTGATCGAAAGCCTTTCCGCATTGGCACTGCCTTCTAGTGAAACTTCCGTAAGTGGGTCGGGCAGAGCCAAATGATTCAATCGTCCCCGGTCAACTTTGAACGCGGCCGACCAATCCAATTTCGAAATCGAATCCGCGCGTTTGAGTCGCAACTCGACGTCCCCCTGACCCGAGAAATCAGCCCCCGCCAGGTGCGCCGCGACGCTCGGAGGCAGCTTCGTAACGAGCGCGGGCGAAATATCAATTCCTGTGGCCATGGCCGTCACGTCCAGCAAGCCGTCGCCGCCGATTTGACCCGTGAGCCTAAACTCGCGAGCCGGAAGACCACTCGTCGTGCCTTCAATCTGAAAATGAGCCTTCGCGCTTGGCTGGCCTGCAGCCAGCGGCAACGGAACAAGCTGCAAATTGATTCCCTGCAGGGACCACGGTTTCGCGCTGCCAGCAGACGTGCACTCAATCGTTGCGCCAGCATCCTCGATCGAGACCCGCGGCGTATCGTCGCTGAAATGCGGTAGAGGTAGCAACGCCGCCGAATTCCATTGCCCGTCTGCCGAACGGATCGCCCGCAGTTTCGCATGACGAATGACGATGTCCGAAATATGCATTTGGTTCGTAAGCAGCTGTTCGATTCGCAGCTCACCGGCCAAATACATCTCGCCGATCGTCAGGATCGGCTCTTCCATGCCTCCTTCCGCCGACTTCGGTGTCAGACTTAAGTTGTCGATCGCGATCCCGCGATCGGGATCGAATCTCGCACTGCCCACCCGTACCTTAAAATCTCGATAGTGATTACCGACCAGCACTTCCACTTGCCGGCGAATTTCGTCGTCGAGCTTGAAATACAAATAACCGCCAACCGCCAGTGCGCCCACGAACGTGAGCAGCAGGCACCATTTGCACAGCGACCAACAGAGATTGATTAATTGGGTGAAGATGGACGTCGTCCTTGCATCCAACGGGCCGAGGCATCATGCCTCGCATATATTCCGCGCGATGCGGCGCCTTTACGATTCGCGAAGCGCGGGTTGCGAAATCGTAAACTGCCATGACTGCGCAGTTTGGGCGACGAATCCTAAAGAATTCACAGTCGCCCCGTCAAGATAAGCTGCGTCGAGCGAGCACTAAGTGATCCCCCTGCCGGAGCGCCCGAACATTGCCGGGCAAATTCGCGTGCCGTCGCGGCCCAATCACCATCACCGCTAGCACTTCCCATTCGGTAAATCCCATTGCTTGCATTGGCCAACCCGCCTGCCGCCATGCCAATTTGCAAACCTCGCGAATTAAGACTTTTGGTTGATCGCACAGCGGTACGCACGTAATTCGTACCTCACCATGTTCCTGCGCCGATTGATGGGGCCCGGCGACAACGCATTCCGCCGCAAGCCTCGCCGCAAGCGATTCAATCGCCTCTTGCGTTTCGCCCGCCTGCGCCGCAAGCCGCCGCAATGCGGTGTCGACGTCCGGATTGAAGGAAGACCGCAACTGCGGCAGCAACTGATGTCGTACGCGATTCCGCGTGAACCGGACATCCAAATTGCTTGCGTCCGTCCGGTAGTCCTGGCCGAGCGCGGCAAGATAACTGAGCACGTCCGGCCGCGTCATCGAAAGTATTGGACGAACGAGTCTCACCGATTCCGAAAGTGATCGCCGGTTCGGAATTCCCGCCAGACCCGCCAAACCGGTTCCCCGCACAATTCGATGCAGAATCGTTTCAGTCTGGTCGTCCGCCGTATGCGCCGTAGCCACGTACCTCGCGCCGCGTCTTTCTGCAGTTCGCAACAAAAACTCGTAACGTGCGTTGCGAGCAGCAGCCTCCAGGCCCTCTCCGTCGGTAGTCGAAAGCGACGCAACATCTGCCGAGCCAAGTTCCAGCGGTAGACCTGACTCGCAACATAAAGTCGCCAGCCAAGCGGAATCCGCCTTTGCCTCCTCACGCAGCTGATGATCCAAATGGGCGACCACCAACGCACCGCCGCCGCCGTTCTTGGCTTTGATTGCCGCCATCGCACGCAGCAGGGCGACACTGTCCGCCCCGCCAGAAACCGCGATCACCGTATGTGTATCGCACCATTCGCGCGGGTTCCACGCGGTCTCGAGTCTTCGCTCAAAAGCGGAAATCTGGCAGGTGGAAGCGCTTTCATGGTTGTCATCTCGCATCGTCATGGTCCGCTTGATTTGCGAGGCGCCCCCTCCCGCGTAATGATCTGCTCCGAAACGCCGGCAACGGTTCGACTGCTCATACTGACGCCAACGAGTTGCGACTTTGCCCGCGCGACCTAACTCAGCCGGCTTGCAAAATGCCAGCAAACTTCATTAAGATACAGCTATTCCATCATGGCTGTTTTGCCACCGGTGGAACACTACATCTTGTGGAATTTGAGTTGTTTCGCACGCGCGGCTTAGAAATCCGCCGGGCAGAACGCAACGCTACATAAGAACGTTTGTGTATGAGTTCAAGTCAGTTGTTGACCATTACTGAATCGCACGGGTTTCGTGCCTTGGTAGCGCTCGCCGTGTGGATCATCGGCACGATCGCAACCTCATGGCACGGATTGCGGAACCTGTGGTCGAACAGTCAGCCCGCCCGAATGGATGTTGGCCGCGGATCGTGGTTACGCGTCTTTTTGGGCGAAGCCGATTGCTCTCACAGGCTTGCAGTGCTTTGGTTCGACACAATGGGACGTCGCCATGGTCCAGCGGACCTGCGCGTGCCACTGTGGCACGCACCGAGGTATCGCGGCTTTTGTCATTCTCCGGCGCTGATGCCTGTGCAGCAAGCGCCGCCAGACGACGTTGGTAGATGCCCAATTTAGACTTGCTTCTCTCTCACATTCATTCGAGTCGCGCCGCGTTAGGCTGGTCGACGCACCAGCCTTGAGCACATTCGCGGTCTTATCGACCTCGCAGCCAGTGCTCATCCTGTTCGGCTCTTCAGCCTCGCCGCGCGAAACAATGCGGAACGGCGGTACTACCCGTCGAGGGCGAACTTCGGCGAAGGCGGCTGCCCGAGTTAATCGGACAAGGAGTTGCGGCGGTGTCGCACCATTTAATATCTCTCTTTATCACTGCCCAACAGCCAGATGGTACAAACCAATGGCTGATCGTGGTGGTCGCCCTTGTGGCTGCCTTTATGGGCATGGGCCTCATCAAGCTCCTCGGGTATCTGCGTAAGCACGATGCCGAAAAAGAAGCCCGGCAAATTCTCGAAAAGGCGGAAATTCAGGCCTCCGCACGCCACAAAGAGGCCGAGGTCGAGGCCAAGGAGCTGGCACTACGCGAAAAATCTCGCATTGAAGAGCAGCTCAACGAAGCGCGGCAAAAACTTTTCGAACGCGAACGCCATCTCGACAAGCAACAAGATTTGAACGAAGGCCGAGCCGACCAGTTGCAAAAGCAAGAGAAAATGGTCGAGAACAATCAGCGCAAGCTCAGCGAACGGGTGGAAGACGCCAACCGCCGCCAGGCCGAGCTAGAAAACCTGCTTAACGTCCAGCGGCAGGCGCTCCACCAAATCAGCGGCCTGAGTCCCGAAGAAGCCAAGCGCCGCCTTCTCGAACGGCTCGATCAAGAGTTGGCCCACGAACAGGGCGCAATCATCTTGAAAAAAGAACGCGAGATGACCGCCGTTGCGGATGCCAAAGGCCGCGAAATCTTGCTCACATCGATCCAGCGTTTCGCCGCCGCGCATACGGCCGAGGCCACCACCAGCACCGTCGATATTCCCAGTGACGAAATGAAAGGCCGCATCATCGGCCGCGAAGGGCGCAACATTCGCGCCTTCGAAAAGGCAACCGGCGTCGATGTCATCATCGACGACACGCCGGGCGTCGTGATCGTCAGCGCATTCGACCCCGTTCGCCGCGAAATCGCCAAGATCTCGCTCAACAAGCTCATCGCCGATGGCCGCATTCATCCGACCCGCATCGAAGAGTTGGTTGCGGAAACGCAAAAAGAAATCGATCAGCAAATTCGTCGCTATGGCGAAGAGGCCGTACAAGAAACGCAAATCCGAGGCCTGAACGAGCGGGTCGTAATTCTGCTCGGCCGCCTCCACTATCGGACCAGCTACAGCCAGAACGTGCTGCGGCATTCGATCGAAGTAGCATTCGTTGCGGGAATGATCGCCGAAGAGCTCGGAATGGACGCGAACATCGCCCGCCGCGCCGGCTTGCTGCACGATATCGGCAAAGCCGCCGACCACGACACCGAAGGCGGCCATCCGAAAATCGGCGCCGATCTTTTGAAACGCTATGGCGAAGGGGCCGAAGTTGTCCATGCCGCGCTGGGCCACCACGACGACATCCGCGTCGACATGCCGTTTACCGTCGTCGTCGCCGCCGCCGATGCCTGCAGTGCGTCCCGCCCAGGCGCTCGTCGCGAATCGCTCGACCGATACGTTAAACGGATGCAAGAGTTGGAAAGCATCGCCACCGCCTTCGATGGCGTCGAACAAGCTTTCGCCATTCAGGCGGGTCGCGAAGTCCGCGTCATCGCCAGCACCAAAATGACGACCGACGAATCCGCGGCTAAAATCTGTCGCGAAATCGCGAACGCCTTCGAGCAACAACTTACTTATCCGGGCGAAATCAAAGTCACCATGATCCGCGAAACTCGTTTTACCGAAACGGCAAAATAAAACCGCGCCGTTTCGAGCGCCCTCACCGAACCCTAATCATCCGACCCTCGTGCGTATCCTTTTTATTGGCGATATCGTTGGCAGACCCGGGCGCGACATCGTTTGCACCGCCGTCGAACGACTAAAAACAGATCGCAATCTCGATCTTGTCATCGCCAACGCCGAAAATGCCGCCGCCGGCTCAGGCCTGACCCCGGCCATCTATCGCGATCTCGTGCGCGCTGGCGTTGACGCAATGACCCTCGGCGACCATGTCTATCGCCGCAAAGAAATCTACTCCGTGCTAGAAGCAGAATCGAACATCGTTAAGCCCGCTAATCTCCCGCCCGAATCGGTCGGCCGCGAGTGGGCGATCGTGACAGCTCGCAATGGCGTCCAAGTGGCGGTTGCCTGTTTTCTCGGCCAACTCTTCATGAAGCCGATCGATAGTCCTTGGCAAGCCGCCGATCGCGTGCTTGCCGCCATCCCGAGCGACGTCCGCGTCCGCATCGTCGACTTTCACGCCGAAGCAACCAGCGAAATGCAGATCATGGGTCGCTATCTCGATGGCCGCGCCACCGCCGTGCTCGGCACGCACACCCACGTGCCGACGGCCGACGAATGCATCCTGCCAGCCGGCACCGCCTTCCAATGCGACGTCGGCATGACCGGCCCTTTCGAAAGCATCATCGGCCGCCGTATCGATCGCGTCATGGAAACCACCCTGACGAGCCGCCCCACAGAGTTCGATGTCGCCACGGGAGACATCCGACTCTGCGGCACAATCGTCACGGCCGACCCCGCCACAGGCCTCGCAACAAACATCGAACGAATCTCGGTGTTGGCCTCTGATTATTCAGACCTCAAGCCGAAATCCTCGCAGAACTAGCTGTTTTTTCGGTGTCCAAAGTTGATGCGACGCGTGAGAATTCGTCCAAATCCTTGGCGAGTTTTGCCCGAGATTCCATCCGAAAATGAGTCCGCGGGCGAAAGTACTTGCACTTCAATTCGTGGAGGAATCTAATCCGCCAGCGGCACCGTCGCGAGCGAACCTTCCCGCACAACTCGGGGAACCGATCCACCGGAACATCGGCGCCTACGTTGCCGCGAACGATTTCGCTGCCGTGCCCGAACCCGGAACCGCTGTGCTCGCGATTGCCGCGATTGCCGCGATTGCCTCGCGCCGCCGCCGCTGAAACGCGCTTGCTATACTTTGGCAAAGTGACCGGTAAACCCGGCCGACGTAAAAATCTCTTCCTTCACTGGGTCTATTAATTTCACCAGGTGAATCGCGCCGTAATCAAGCAGGACGTAGCGCGACCCCATGGGATCCGGGTTCGTACGCTCGAGCAGCAACATCTCCCCTTTGAGCATAAAACTCTTAAAGGGAATCGCCTCATTTAGAATGCTCATCACCAGCCCGCGCTTCGGAATCCCCGTCGGCCATTTCAAGAATAATTCCTGCCAAACGTTCCCGGGCGTGGTGGCCATCGCGTTGCCTCTGCTTCGATCGTCCAACTAAACTCCGACAACTAGTCTGCCACCACCCGCACGCCTGCACAAGCGACTGCCACCGTCGCCCGCGCATCCATCCTGGAAGCCGGTCATGGCATACGCTATGTTAAACGGCGCAGCCCCAACCAATATTCCTTGGCGATCGGGGCTTCGCCCAAAAAGTAGATCCCGCTTGCCGAGCGGGACCTGAACATGCTGGGCAACATCGAGAATCGCTCCGGTCTCTTCCGGCAGAAGAGACCCACCAAGACTTTGTGGGCAACGCCGGCGATCGGCTAAGGATTCAATCATGAGACAACTTCTGCTAACCCTCGTCTTCACCTTCAATGGATTGATTCTCAACGTGACCGCCGAAGATTGGCCACAGTGGCGTGGCCCAGCCCGCGATGGAATCTGCAAAGAGCAGGGTCTTCTACGGGAGTGGCCCAAAGACGGCCCACCGTTGATCTGGGAGCAGCACGATCTCGGCACGGGCTACTCTACGCCCGCCATTGCTAACGGCCGCATCTTCTTGATTAGCAACAAAGGTCTCGACGACGAATACGTCCAGGCCCTCAACGAAAAAGACGGCAAGCAAATCTGGACGACGCACATCGGCAAAGTCGGAAATCCTGACCAACAACCGAATTATCCAGGCGCGCGCTCGACGCCCACTGTCGATGGCGACACGGTTTATGCCCTCGGCTCAGACGGTGACCTGTCTTGCCTTTCCGCAGGCGATGGCAAAGTCAAATGGAAGAAAAATCTTCGCACCGATTTCGGCGGCGAGCCCGGCGTTTGGGCCTATTCCGAATCGCCTCTCGTCGATGGCGACGCCCTCGTCGTCACCCCCGGCGGCGACGAAGCCACCATGCTCAAGCTATACAAGAAAGACGGCTCCGTAATCTGGAAGGGACACCCCGAGCCCAAGAAGAGCGACGAAGACGCGAACGCCCAGCCAAATAAAAAACAAAAGCGAAACGCCGCCGGTTACTCGTCGATCGTCAAATTCAACGCCGCTGGCAAACAGCAATACATCCAACTCCTCGGCGGCGGCCTGATTGGCGTCGACGCCGCGACCGGAAAGTTCCTCTGGCTCTACGATCGCACCTCGAAAGGCAGCCCTGCCAATATCGCGACGCCCGTCTGCGCAGACGACTGCGTCTACAGCGGCACCCAGTACACAGGCGGCGGCCTCATTAAGCTCTCACCCGATGGCGACGGCGTAAAGGACGAGGAAGTGTACTTCGAAAAGAAACTCCCGCGCGCCATCGGCGGAGAGGTTCTCCACGACGGCGACCTCTACGGCACGAGCAAAGAACAAACCCAATGCCTGGATTTCAAAACAGGCGAAGTGAAGTGGTCGAAAGACCACGGCATCGCCCCCGCCTCGCTCCTCTACGCAGATAACCGCCTCTATCTTCACGGCGAAGAGCAGGGCGACGTCATGCTGCTCGAAGCTTCGCCCGCTGGCTACAAAGAGCTTGGCCACTTCACCCCCTCCGATCTACCGACCGATCGCGTCGGAAAATCCTGGGCGTACCCCGTCATCGCAAACGGCCGACTCTACATTCACGACTGGGGCAAACTCTGGTGCTTTGACCTGAAAGCCAATGGCGGCGAAAAGGCCGCGTCACGCCCGCCAGCCGCTACCACGCCAAGCCGAAATTGATATTCGTTCCTTCGAAGCCGGGATTCATCGAACGCGACAGCGTCGAGCTTTCCCACCGCTGAAACTCCGGCACGATGTCGATGTACCAATACTTGTCTTGCTTTATTCCGAAGCGGTGGCGGATCTCCAGGCCCCAACCGAGTTCGATGATCGTCATCAAATCTTGATCCGTCTCGTCGACAAGTGGCGTTCCATGATCCCGCCAACTGCCGGATAAGAGCGAAATGCGCCCTCTGCCGAGCGTGCCTACATCCGTGGCCGCAAAACGCCATAGCGGATAGAAGCCTTCGCCAAAGATCGTTGTGCCGCCGCCACTGTAGTTAGCCCGGTCCCCAAAGTCTTTGACATCGTACTTCAAACTCGCCGCGGCCAGGCCCCCACCGAGCACCAATTCCGCATCTTGCACGAAAAACCGCTTGTAAAAGTCCCAGTAAAACGTCGACGCTTCTAACTCGACGTCGCCGGCCGCAGTGCTCGCCACATCATCAAATCCCCAAAAGGCCAGCCGCGTTCCAAATCCGTCGCAGCCTTCATAGCCCAAACTGAGTCGCAGCGCTAAATCGCTGTTATTATCCCACCCCCCGAACTCACGCTCGGCTACGTGCGATTCCGTCGGAATAAAATCCAACTCCAGTCGCCACGCGCTATTCTGGTAGGGCGATGGCGCCCAGGGCGGTTCCGTCAGCGGCGGCGTATAAGGCGCCACCGGAGGCGGTGAATAAGGCGCTACGGGCGCACTCCCAAACCCATTTGTCGACACGCTCTCCGGCATCGGCGGGATGATCGTTAGTTCCGCGTCCGGCGAAGGCAGTGGCTCCGTCGCGGGCGGTGTGAGGGCTAACTGCGCTCGCGCCGCTTCAGCGCAAAGCAGCGCCGCTCCAATCGCGAATATCCATCGTCGCATACTCGAATCTCCGCATCGATCGGTCCGCGGTCCCCTCAATGCGCCGACCCAAAACCGGGCGAGTGATAGCAAATAGCGAGAAAACGGTCAAGCCAGCGCGAGATCCATCATTTCTAATTGCCAGACGCTAGAGCATTTTTAGCAATGATGTTCCGAGGGGTGCCTATGGCAACGCCCTAGTTCTTCGCAAGCCTCCGGGGCGTTGCCCCAGCCACCCTGCACGAGAACTTGTAAAACGCTCTAGCAAACGAAAAACCCCGTGCGGACCATCGTCCGCACGGGGCAGAGTTGCTTCGAATTTAGCCGGAACGACCTGCGTCGTTCCGATTGGATAGCACGTCCTAGTGACGCGAGGTGTTATACACCGCGTTAGAAATGTCTTTCCGATCATCAGTTTCGGTCGAAGAAGCCGCTTCCGTATTGCTGTAGCTCTGCTGCTTCGTCAGCTTGCCCTGGTCATCCCACCAGCGCCAATCGCCAATCAGCTTGCCTCGCTCGTATTTGCCAACGGTCGATTTTTGACCGTTCTCGTAGTACCAGACCCAAATTCCTTCCGGCTGATCGTCGCGATACGATCCAGTGGTCGCAATTTGGCCATTCTCGTGCCAGTACGAGAAGCCGCCGGTCTTCTTGTCATTGTTGTACGAGCCTTCTTGCTCGAGTTGACCGTTCGCATACCAAGTTTTCATGGCGCCGTGGCGAAGGTCCTTTCCTTCGGATACAAATCTCGCCGGCGTCGTCGACCAGAAATCATCGGTCGTCTTTTCCACCGTCTTCGCCGCCAAGTACGAAATCTCCGAGCGGGCCTGCCGGCCGTTCGAGTATTTCTCAGTCTTCGTTGTGATCTTTCGACCGTTCTCGAACGTGGCCGTTTTCGCAAGCTCACCAGTCTTCGAATTGACTTCGAGCAAATCGCCGACCGGCACGCCGTGTTCGTACGTCATCTGGCGGAACGCTTTGCCGTTCGGCATCCAGATCGTCATTGCGCCGTTTCGCTCGCCCGCCTTCAACGACACTTGCATGACCTTGCGGTCATTCGCATCGGTGATCGTCCAATCGCCGTCCATCTTGCCGTCTGTGAAATTCGCCTGCGACGTAAATGGCGCCTTGAACATCTTGAACGGTGCTTCCGTTAGTAGCGAAGCGTCTTTCGCGCCAACCCACCGCGTCCACATGCCGTTGCGCTGGCCAAAATTGTATTGCCCTTCGGCAACAACCTCGCCGTCGGAAGAAAACTGCTTCCAAGCGCCGTGATTGACGTAATTCCCGTCGTTGTTGAGCGTCACTTGGCGCTCGATGCGAACCTTGCCGTCCGGGTAGCGCTCCCGAACTAGCTCGACTTCACCGATCACGCCGGGTTCGCTCTTCGCTGGCGAATGCTTGGCTGCCGTAACTTCGCCCTGGAAGATGTTCTCGTGAGGAGCGTGAGCCGTTTGGCTTTTCGCGTCGCCAGCCGGTGCAGCCCACGCAGCTCCCGCAGCCAACGCCAGTGCGATACTTCCCGAAGCGATCCGATGTTTGTAGGAGTTGATGCTCATGTCGAATCCCTGACCGACTAGTTTGACGACTTGCCCGGCTAATCTTCCTGATTGCCCTGGCTGTATTAGTAGGCCGCAATGATGCGTCCCATACCACCG
>DATBAY010000595.1:0-3420 GCA_036271295.1 Lacipirellulaceae bacterium
AACAAGATCCGCGGAAATCGGGCCAGCAACGGTTGAATAATCGACGGTGTTCACAGCCGGGCCGCCGTTGATGAAGTCGTTACCGCTGGACGCTTTGATCGTGTCGTCATCTTCGTTGGCGCTGAACGTATCGTTAAACGTGCTGCCGCTAAGCGTATCATTGCCGGTCGTCCCGACAACGAGATGGGCCAGGTCGACGACATTCGTTTCGGTGATGCCGTTCCAGAATTGAATTTGCTCGAAAAAGCTGTTTCCTCCCAGAAGCTGGTTGTGCAGAGTAATGCTGCCGCCCATTGCGGGTCCGCTAACCGCAGAAATGATCACGTCGTTTCCGCTATAAGAAAATGAAAAGTCGCTGAGCTTGGCTAACGGATCGGTGAACTTGATGATATCGAATCCGCCACCTTCAACAAGAATATCCGAGCCGCTGTGAGTATTGGAGCTCGGATCATATGAGCCAACACTATTGAAATTGTCATAAAGGTAAATATCATCCCCCATGAGGCCCGAAAGGATGTCAAAGCCGTCCGTTGCGACCAACGTATCGTTACCGTTCGTCCCGCCGCCGCCGATCGACAAGGCCAACCGCGGCTCAAGGAATTCTATTCGGTGTAGTCTTCGCTGGCTGCCCATGACAGAGAGTACGCGTCGCGCGCGGCCAGCCGAAAAAACACGATTGCGAGCTGGCATTGCCTTCAACTTCGAAAGGAGCCTATGCATGAAGAGGTCCTATTCCTGTGCCTCGCTTCAATCCGCGAAAGAGTGGCGGACGCAGCGGCGTGGTGGGACTACGAATCCAAGGGCAGCGCTTCGCTCAGTATAATACCCCCCGTTTGTCTAACAAGCATTGATCCGCCGGCCCGCACTCCCAGGCGAGCCGGTCGCATCACTTTTTTTCCAGCTGCGGCGCATCCGCCGGCAACTTAATCGTCGGCGGCCCCCGCAAATACCCGAGCGACGCCAGAAACTCATCCGCCTTCGCCGCCGTCACTTCCGTCCACGGCGAGTGATTGAAGAACCCGTGCGTCTGCCCCGGTGCCATGTAAAGCTCGACCTTCGCCCCAATTTCCTTCGCCTGGGTCACAAACCCTAAGCCTTGCGGCCCCCAACGCTCGTCAGCGGAACCGAAAAACACAATCATCGGCGGTGAGTCTTTTCGCAAACCAAAGATCGGCGACAACCGCTTCCGCATCGCCGCGTCGCCTAAATCTAACCGAGCGTTCTCGGGTAGATGAGTCACATCCTCGACCGGATTGAACAGCACCAGCGCGCACGGTTTGCACGACACGCTCATATCGTCACCCTCCGAATTGAACTCATCGATTAGCGCCGTCGCCGTCGCCAAATGTCCGCCCGCCGAACCACCCCCTGCGATAATCTTCTCCGGATCAACGCCCAGTTCCTTCGCATGCGACCGCACCCACCGCATCGCGCTCTTCGCATCCTCGATCGATTTATCCGGCGTCGTGTGATGCTTCGTTGCGATCCGGTAATCGGCCGCCGCCGCCACCAATCCCCGGCTCGCAAAATACTCCGCCTGCGGCACCATCTGCAGATACGACCCCACCTTCCACGACCCGCCGAAAAACAACACGATCGCCGGCCGAGTGTCTCCCGCCTTCCAATCGGACGGATAGTAAAGGTGAAGATACAAATCGCCTTCCGGCGCTTTGCGATACAGCCGCTTCTCCGAACGAATCGACTGGTCAGTAAGCTTCACGCCACGCGGTGCATCGCCATTTTCCTCGGCAATCGCGAACGTCCCAAGGACGAGAACTATCGTCAACACCGCGGCCCACGACCCCAAGGTCCTAAACACCTTCAACCACTCGCTCATTCTGCTACTCTCAAATCGTCGTTAAAAAACTCTGCATTTCGCAGTCTATCATAGGGGCCCACCGGTAGCGCGTCAGTTTGATTTGAACTGGGTGCCTGGGGCAACGCCCCAGTGGAAGCATCTGGGGCGTTGCCCCAGGCACCCTTCCGCGCAATCTTTGTTTCAAACTGACCCACCACCAGTCCACCGCCCGCCGTTTCGCGTCGCACGCACCGCGCGTTAGACTAAGCTTTGTCTCAAAAGGGAGGGCGAGGCTCCTGCCGAGCCTTGAACTCTCACCGGCGCTCGGCTCTGCAGGAGCATCGCCCTCCCAAATACGATCTTCAGCCACATTTTGAGACAGAGCCTAGTAGCATCGCCCGCCAAGCAAATTTCTCCCACCCGGATCCCACCCATGACCATCTCCCGCCGCAATTTTCTCTCCGGCACACTCGCCACCAGCGCGGCCGGCCTCCTCGCCGCCAACGGCCAAAAACTTCAAGCCGCCCCTGACCCCTCCTCCCTGACCCCTGGCCCCTTCTCCTTCATCCACCTTACCGATCAGCACGTCACCCATCGCCGCCACGCGCCCGAAGGCTACGCCAAGTGCATCGCCGCGCTCAACGCGCTCCAGCCCGCGCCCGATTTCGTCCTCATGGGCGGCGACATGGTCTTCGACGGCGGCTACACCGCGCTCGACGACTACAAAAACCAAATCAAGCTCTACAAAGACATCACGCACGACCTCAAATACCCGTGGCACCCGTGCCTCGGCAATCACGACATCCTCGGTTGGAACTCGCGCGAGAAAGTCGCCGCCACAGATCCCGGCTACGGCAAGAAAATGTTGATGGACGCACTCGAATGGGAGAAGCCGTACTACAGCTTCGACCACAAAGGCTGGCACTTCGCCGTGCTCGATAGCGCGTTCCCCGCGAACAAAGAGGGCCGCATCATCCAAGAGCCGCGCCTCGGCCCCGAGCAACTCGAATGGCTCGGTTACGACCTCGGCGCAGCCGGCGACCGACCGAAGATCGCCGTCGTCCACGTTGCCGCGTTCTGCAACGTAGGCCAAATCAGCGGCGACCCGAAAAAGCTTGCCATGGACGGCAGTATGGTCATCTGGGACACCCACGAGCTCCGCAAAGTCCTCGAACGCCACAACGTAAAGCTCCTGCTGCAAGGCCACAGCCACCGCGTCGAAGACACCTACTGGAACGGCATCTCGTACGTCACCGGCGCTGCCGCGTGCGGTGCCTGGTGGGCCGGCAACTGGACCGGTTCCGACCCCGGCTACACAATCATCAAGTGCGACGGCGACAAAGTCACCTGGTCGCACGAAAGCTACCCGTGGCTCCCGCAGCTCGACGAAAAAGACAACACCGAACGCAAAAAAATCGCCGACGAAGAAGCCGACCACGCAGAACAAAAACGCCTGCTCACTCTCGAACGCGCCGGCCGCAAATCGTAGGATGGGTTCGCCGCGCAGCGGGAACCCATCGGGCCAGCTTTTTGTCATGAACCCTTCCATCGTGGAGACCATTATGTCTCGCTGCGACCAATTCATTCCGCACTTGGTGGTAAACGACGGAATGGCCGCGATC
>DATBAY010000596.1:0-1533 GCA_036271295.1 Lacipirellulaceae bacterium
CATGAGCCTGGTGATGGGATTTCCAGGGTTAAAAATTGGCCCTTCCAGTTTCGATACGTGGCCCTCACGAAAGGTGGTGTTGCCGCGCGGCTGGCGCGCCATCGAAGTCGAACGATTGTGGGCACAGGGAAAACCGGTCCGTCTGCTTGCCGAGCACGGTGCCCGGCGGGCGGTGCTTCAGCCTTTGCGCTGATATCTCTTCTTCGTTTTCTTAGCGGTTTTGGTTTTGATGGCGCGTTGAGAGGATTGCGGGTTGTTGCCTCCGCCCACGACCGCGCCGCCGCCTTCGCCAGCCGCTATCGCCTCACGGGCCTTCTTGTTTAGTCCTTTCAGTTCCGTGCGCATTTTAGCTCCGGGCAATAGCACAAGTAACCAAAACCGCCCCCAACAGTTTCATTTGAGATACCGCTAAGCTTCAAATAGGAACTCTTCAGGTGCCACAGGAGAAACGAGACGGACGACGCTCAGAAGAATCGTTTAGCGGCGCGGCCGAGCTGGATGGGTTGTCTCGCAAGCAAGTCGATGAAGTAGAACGGCAGAGCCGTCCTAACGCCGCGCTGATCCACGAGACGATCCGTGCGGAAGGCGAAAGCGAACTGGAACGCTCCGCATCTGCCTTGGCGCTTTCAGCGCTGGCCGCAGGCTTATCAATGGGCTTCTCCTTGCTTGTACAAGGTTGGCTGCAGGCAGCGATTGTGGATGGTCCCACCAAAGAATTGATCGCGCCCTTGGGCTACACGGTCGGCTTTCTGGTGGTGGTGCTCGGCCGCCAGCAATTGTTTACGGAAAATACGCTGACTCCGATCTTGCCGCTTTTGCACAATCGCGATTGGAAAACCGTGCGAGGCGTCGCTCGGTTATGGGCGGTCGTGCTTGCAGCCAATATCGCCGGCACGATCTTGTTTGCTTTTGCCGTGGCACATAGCGGGATATTCGAACCCGCCCGTTTCAACGCGTTTTTGACGATCGGACGCGAAGCACTAAACGGCGATTTCGCTTCTACATTCTTGCGGGGAATTTTTGCGGGCTGGTTGATCGCGCTGATGGTGTGGCTGCTCCCGGGTGCGGAGGCCGCGCGCATTTTTGTAATCTTGGTGATCACATATGTAGTCTCCTTGGGGCATTTTTCTCACATCATTGCTGGTTCGGTCGACGCCGCGTTCATGGTCGCGACCGGACACGCCGACTGGATCGACTACCTGTTTCGGTTTTTTGTTCCCACACTGCTCGGGAACATACTTGGCGGCATCGCGCTCGTGGCAGTGCTGAACTATGGGCAAGTTGCGGCTGAGATAGAAGGCACTGAGTGACCGACGCGGAAATCTTTTGCGGGAGCGTCGGCAAAATGCCGACAATACGGGTAGCCGCGCTCGGCGAATGTGCTCCAACGGAACTATCGCGATGCAAGTCCGTTCATTTGATGGAGTGTATCTATGGCCCGAATTGTCGTCGTCGGAGCGTCTCAAGGCGGAGTTGAGGCGCTTCGAGAGCTGGTGTCTGGGTTCCCGCGTGAATTTGACCTTCCAATTCTTG
>DATBAY010000597.1:0-7328 GCA_036271295.1 Lacipirellulaceae bacterium
TCCCCGGGCTGCTAGTAGTCACAAGCCGGCTGCTTCAATAGTTTTTGATTGCCTTCCCCGCGCATTCTAATCTTTTCCGGGACAAGCGTTTGACGACGCAAAACATGCGCGCACTCCGGTCGTCGCGGTCAACATGACAAGCCAAACAAAATCAACAATGTACGCACATCGTGGGAATGAACATTGCTCAAGCCGAAGGAGCTAAACGAACGCGTTGCCTAGGAGAGTAGCAAGATGAGTACTAGCGTGCCCGATTTGTCGCAGCAGCAACCATTCAGTTCTCCAAGAGATAATTCCGTAAATCAGAACGGCGCCTGTCCAAATCGGAATTGGCAAAAAAGCTGTCGGTTACGGCAAAATGTCGGCAATGGCGAACGAATCGCCTCGACCTCTGCCGGGGCCATACTTCTTCTGCAAGGAGTAAAGCGCCGCGACTTGCTTGGAGCCATCATTGCGGCATTTGGGGCGGGACTGGTTTATCGCGGAGCCACCGGGCATTGCTCAATGTATCAGTCGCTCGGAATCGATACCGCGTCCAAAACTAATTCGACTACACCGCCTGCCAAGACTGCCGGTACTCACATCGTGCAGTCATTTTTGATCAATAAATCGCCGGAAGAGTTGTATTCGTACTGGCGGAGCTTCGAGAATCTGCCTCGCTTCATGACGCACTTGGAATCGGTTCAAATTCTTTCTGAGGAGCGGTCCCACTGGACCGCCAAGGCACCCAGCATCATCGGTGGCCAAATCGAATGGGACGCCGAGATCACGGCCGACGAGCCGAACTCAAGTATCGCTTGGCGATCTCTACCGGGCGGAGGTGTCGAGCATCATGGCTCCATCCGGTTCACGCGCGCGCCTGGTGATCGCGGCACGAAAGTCCAAGTGATGTTGGATTATCAACCTCCCGCCGGGCAAATCGGCCGTTGGGTCGCCAAGTTGTTCGGCGAAGAGCCCGACCAACAGATTCGCGAAGACCTCCGCAACTTCAAACGGATTATGGAAACCGGCGAGATTCCAACTATCGAGGGGCAATCTCGCGGAAAATGCCTCGGCAAGCTTCGGCGTACCATCGAATCGGCGGTCACTTCGTAAAGCCGCTCGCAGCAATGTCAACGAACAACTTTCGCGCAAGGATCATGAAAGATGAAAGCCCTCACTTGGTGTGCCCCTTATAAAGTAAACGTCGAAGATGTTCCCGAACCCAAAATCCTGAACCGCCGCGACGCCATCATTCGCGTCACGTCGACTTGCATCTGCGGTTCCGATCTTCATCTGGTCGACGGCTTTATTCCATTCATGAAACCCGGCGATATTTTGGGCCACGAACCAATGGGCATCGTCGAGGAAGTCGGTCCCGACGTCGACAGAAGCAAGCTCAAGGTCGGGCAGCGCGTGGTAGTTCCGTTTCTGATCGGCTGCGGCGAATGTTTTTTCTGTAAGCGCGGCATGTGGAGTTGCTGCGACAACACGAATCCAAAGCCCGCCATTGGCGAAGCCGTACTCGGTCAGGCGACCGCCGGCGTCTTGGGCTACTCGCACCTCACTGGCGGCTACGCCGGTGGTCAGGCCGAGTACTTGCGCGTTCCCCTCGCCGACGTGAACTGCCAGGTAATGCCTGAGGACCTTACCGATCACCAGCTCGTGTTCCTTTCAGACATCTTTCCAACCGGCTACATGGCAGTCGAGCAGTGCAACGTCCAAAAGGACGACACGGTGGCAATCTGGGGCTGTGGCCCCGTCGGCCAATTCACAATCCGTAGCGCGATGCTCTTAGGCGCAAATCAGGTCGTCGCAATTGATGACGGCCAAAAAGTCCCCGAGCGCCTGCAAATGGCTAGAGACGCCGGCGCTATCACAATCGACATGCACGATGAGTACATCTACGATCGTTTGCTCGATCTCACCGGCGGCATTGGCCCGGATGTGTGTATCGACGCCGTAGGAATGGAAGCGCACGGATACAGGGCTATTGAACAGGCGTACGATAAAATTAAAACCAACCTGTTTATGGAATCCGGGCGGCCGCATGCCCTTCGCCAAGCAATTCTGTGCTGTCGCAAAGGAGGAACGGTTTCCATACCGGGAGTTTACGGGGGGCTCGCCGACAAAATTCCATTGGGCGCCTTGATGAACAAAGCGCTCACGATCAAAACAGGCCAAACGCACGTTCATCGCTATGTGCCCGAGCTGCTGGATCATATTCGCAGTGGCCGAATCGATCCGAGCTTTGTCGTCACGCATCGAATGCCGCTAAGCGAAGCTTCGCACGCCTACGATATATTTCGCGCGAAGCAAGATGGCTGCATCAAGGTCGTGCTCGACCCGGCGGCATAGAAGTTCTCGGCGATTGAACGTTACTCGCCTTTTGTCGCCGACACCGTTACTGTTCGACTTCCTCGACCACGCGTATCGAATGTCCGCAATTTGGCCGCTCCGTGAATCGGCACGGATTCAGAATATAGCGTCGACGTGAGTTCCGGCTCCGAGCCGTCCGTTGTGTAGCGGATGTCCAGTCCGGGTAACTCAACATTCGCTTCGAGCCGGGCCTTTCGCACCACAGCACCGGGCGGCGGCAATCGATACTTCATACCGCCGGCAAAGTAATCGAGACGGGGCAACTCGCGTTGTCCTAGTCGATTCGCAAATCGATTCCACGCCGTCTCCAACTCGGCGCGGCGCGGCGCTGCATCGCGAATGCTGGCCCACTGTGGTGACTTCGCCCACCCCCGCTCGGCAAGCGCGATCATACGCGGATATGCCATGTATTCGAGATTTTCTTCGCTGCGCAGATTCTCGCTCCAAAGTTCTCCCTGGATTCCGAGAATGTGATTTGCGCCGGAGGCCGTCAACCGCACACGATCCGCAAAAGATTCCTCACCCTCCGCTTGCCCCATCGACGTCTGATTCGCGTTTTTGAACACGTCTAGCGGAACGAACTCGAACGGAGCACGCATCCCGACGAACCCAGCCCAATAGTACCCTCGTTCAAGCGGGTCCTTTTCACACGCCAAATCAAAGTACAAATTCGTGGCGTTGCACAAAACCACATCGAAACCGGCATTGGCTAGTCGGTAGGCCGCATCCTCACGTCCCCAACCCCATACGTTGTTCCAAACATAGGCGGTCGGCGTCGGCTTGTTCGCGGCCCGGCGCTTTTCAGTCGCCGCCGAATCGTTCGCAGCTTCCAGAAGCAAACAATCTTCCCAACAGGCGGGCTGAATCGAACGCTTAGCGAGCAATTGCGAAGCGCGATTCATGAAGTAAAGCTCCAACCGGCTCCGTCTCGCCAGCTTGGAGTCGCCCGGCAACTCAAGCTCCCGGCAGGCACTAGACTTTTCCCAAACTCCGTCCGGCACTTCATCTCCGCCCAAATGAACGCTCTCGAGTTTCACGCCGGCGCGCTCGTACATTGCGGACATTTCGCCAAACACAATATCTAAAAACCGGTACGTCTCGTCTCGGCCGACGTCCACAACATTGTCTCGCCACATTTGCACCGATTCATATTCAGACGTGTCGCCCGGCTCTGTCAGCATGTACTGAGCCGCGGCGGTCACATCCGATGACGACAACCGCCTTTCGCGAGCCTGCATCGATTTGATTGCCGCCCTAGCGTGGCCTGGAAAATCGATTTCTGGAATCACCGCGACCTGACGCGCCGCCGCGTACTGCAAAAGTTCGACGAACTCGTCCTGCGAATAAAATCCACTCCCAGACGAAGCGTTTGATTCGGGCATCGGCCCCGATCCGAGCGCAGGCTGCAGCCAATTCGCTTCATTAAGGGTGTGGCCACGCCGCCCGCCGAACTCGGTCAGCTCCGGCAATTGCTTGATTTCGATTCGCCAGCCTTCGTCATCGGTAAGATGCAAATGCAACCGATTCAATTTGTAAAATGCCATCACGTCGACGAGCTTTTCCACCGACGCTTTCGTATGAAAGTTGCGGGCCACGTCCAAATGCATTCCTCGGTAACTGAACCGCGGAGCGTCGGAGATATGTGCGGCCTCGATGTCAACTGACTTGGTAGGTTGTTCGTAAACACCAATCGGAATCATCGCGCGCAATGTCTGTACACCATAAAACACGCCCGCTGCATCGTTTCCGACGATCTCAATACCTTTGTCCGGGATAACGGTCAGCTCATACGCTTCGCGGACCTTACTCTTGGTTGACCTTCCCGCGAAGCTGTCGCCGATGCGGAGCTGAATTGCGCCGTCATTGCTCGGCTCATCTTTGGTCCGAACTTTCAACTTCGGCGTGCCGGTCATCTCACTTCGCAATGCGTTCTCCAGCGACTTCGCCTCTACCTCGAGTCCCGCCTCGTAAACGATCGGCGTCCCATCCGCAATTCGAAACCTCCCCGGCAGCGGCTCAAATTCCAATGGCGTCGGCGTAATCTTTGCCACTTCAGCAAGCGGCAATTTCGTCAACGATTGATTTTCCAAAAACCGCGACTCGGCTGTTACGACGGGAACACGATCGCTCGCCCCGCGATGCATTTTATCGGCCGCAGGAAAAGGTCCGACGTGAACCGGCATCGGAATCGCCTCCGACGGCGCTCCCTCCCGCCCTCCGCGCATCAAATAGAAACCGCTCGGAGCATCGCTAATGTTGATCGCCCAAGGTTCGCCCCGTACACGAGTCGTGATCGAGGCATCGGAATCAATCGGTTTCGCCGACTCGCTCGGCTCCAACACGTAGAAGTCGCCGTTGAGGTGAGTCAACGTCACGCCGTCGCCGACAGAATCTGGCAACAGCTTTGCCGAGTCATTGAAGAACAGCGCCCACTTGCCGGCGAGCGGCGCCGGGCCGCCGTTGTGCAGCGTGAGTTCGGCGTCATAGCCACCCTTGGCGTCGTTCTCAATGAGCTTCCACTCGATGAAGTAAGAGACCTTTTCGGTCGCACCACGCGCGGCGTGACGAACGAAACCAAGTGCCGCCAGCAAACTCACGGCACAGGCAAAAACGAAAGACGCCGCCGATCCCCACGACTGCGGCCACATCAGATGACCGACCTGCGCGTCACCGCGAAGGTGATGCCGCTTAGCGTGTCGTTCAACTCGTGGACGCGCGAAGACGTCACGGCGCTGATCGCCGTCGCCACGGCGCCAAGCAAATGCGTGCCGCAAGACGCCATGAAATTGCAATTCGCAAACGCGGGCTCAAGCGCTATCTGTTTCGCCCGCGAAACCAAATGATCGCGCATCCACGGCAGCTCATCGAAGAGCCTTCCCGTAACAAAAACGCATTGCGGGTCGAACAAATTGACGACGTGGGCAATCGCAATGGCGAGATGCTTGCATAGCCGATTTAACTCGGAGCGCACGAGGCGATCGCCCTTCGATGCGAGCGCCATCACCTCGTAAAAATCGACGGGCCGGTCGAGCCGCTCCGAAATGCGCTCCAAAAAGACCCATTCGCTCGCCACCGTTTCGAGACAGCCACGCCGGCCGCAATGACATTTGCGACCGTTCGGCACGATGGGAATGTGGCCCATTTCCCCCGCAAACCCGCTGTGGCCGGTGAGGAACTGGTGATTCACCATCACTCCCAAACCGATGCCGGTCGACATATCGAGCACCGCGAAGCTGTCGAAATTGCTCGCCTCTCCGTAAACGTATTCTGCCAGGCACAACGAATGCGCATCGTGCACCAGGACACATTCCGCCCCAATAAGTCGACCAACATCTTTGCCCAACTGCTTGCCGTTGAGGAAATGCAGATTGGCCGCGAGCCGAATCTCCTGTTGACGATAGTCAACCAAACCCACGACGCTAATGCCGATGCACAAAATCGGCATCTCAGCCGATCGCAGCGATTCGATGTGCGCCACAATCGTCTTCAACAACTCTTCGTAAGTTTGCGGCGTAGGAAACGACTGCTGCGTGTCGTCCCGAATCACGCCATCGAACCCCGCTGCCGCAACTTCGCACGTGAGCACATCAACCGTGACGCCCACCACTTGCGAGTTCTCGCGAGACAGTCGTAGTCGCTTCGCCGGCCGGCCGGGACCGGACATCACGTCGTCGAATTCCTCTAACAATCGCGCATCGAGCAATGACCCAACTGCCTTGGCAACCGTTGGAAAAGTCACCCCCATATGCTGCGAAAGCTCGCCCCGCGTTGAAGGCCCATGCTGCCGGATGGCCCGCAACACGAGCGCCTCATTGATGCGACTTAAAAGCTGCGGCTGCACGGGCGAAACGTTGGACACGCGACTGTCCTCAAGCGGCTGATTGCCCGCCGTGGCGTTGCCGCCGCTGAGCGACGATTTTCGAGAAGAACGCCTTGGCTTGGTTTCAGTTGCCACTTTAATCTAATCCGCCCCTCGATCGATCTCAATAAGCCGCGCTATTGAATGAGACCGGAATAGGTCTCTTCGCCCTTCGTCGTGCTGGCTGCCTTCCAAACGGTTAGGTCGACATCATCGACAACAAACTGCACGGAGGCATCGCACATCACTACATTCACGCCCCCTTTATGCCGGCTCCGAGCATTGTTGTAAAAAACAAAACCCGACTGCTGGGTACACGGCGGGTTGGGGTCCTGTGCAACACAATCCGAGAGCTGCTGCAACTTGTCTGTATCTGAACCGTTTGGAGTCGATCCATACGATTCAAAACCGGCCGACCAACCCCACCAAATAAGTCCCCGCACATCGCCGTTTTGACCTTGGACGGTTTCAGAAACCATCATCGTCTTGCTCAGTCCATCGTTAATTTGCTTAAACTTCGTGTACAAATCGTATCTCAGATTTCCGTTATCATCCTGACCGATAAACGGACTGCCTAAATACTTAATCGCGGTAGGGCCTATGCCAAGCGTCCCGCCGCTGTGGTTCGTGTTGCCGAAGTTCGCTACATAATTATGAAGTGTCAAACCTGCCTTTGAGTGGTCGGTCCCGATCGTTATTTGGGGAGAATCGCTCGGGCAAGTTAACGCCGCAATACGCTTACTGGTCACCTCGAAGTTCCTCATCGGAGGATTCATTCCAAGGTCTTCATTATCGTAACTGTATTGCATATCGAAAAACGCCGCCGTTTTCGGCAGCATTTGATAAATATCCGCCAGTTGTTGCTCTTCTAAAAATGGGAGCATAGGCACGACCCAGGTACCTTCGCAACAACTGTAGGCGCCAATCGGCAAATGGTTATTCGTGTCATGATAATTATGCAGCGCGATGCCAACCTGCTTCAGATTGTTAATGCATTGAGCACGACGCGCAGCTTCGCGCGCTGCTTGGATCGCCGGCAAAAGCAGCGCTACGAGAATGCCAATGATGGCAATCACGACCAACAGTTCCACAAGCGTAAACCCGCGAATAT
>DATBAY010000598.1:0-6621 GCA_036271295.1 Lacipirellulaceae bacterium
TTGAATCGCCGGGCGGAATCGGCGTGCTGCCGAGCTGAATCAAGCTGCCAAGCGTGTCCTTGCCATCGACGTACTCGACCGGCTGCATCTCGTACATGTTGTATGTACCCGGGTCGATGTTGTCGAACACATAGCGGCCGAAGTCATCGGTCGTTGTTGCTTCGTATGGGGCGGGCTGCTGGACGCCGCCAACCACCTTATACAGATTGATGACTACGCCTCCGATGACGTACTCCGGATTGGAATCGCCCGAAAAGGCGAGCTGACCATCGTTATTTCTGTCAATGTAGACCCAACCTCCCAGCTGACTTTGGCCGGGGATATGGGCGGCGAGGGCATTCGAGGCGCACGCGGCTAACAGGCCGACGACAACGCACGAATATCCCCACCCCGAAAGGCGGTGACGCAACATAGTGATAATTCCAACGAGGACTATTGAATGGCCGCGATTTGCGACCGTAAGGTCGATCCATGAACGCCGCTTACCGCGACGTGATCACCATTAGTCCTGTCCCGTTTCGTTGGAATTTGTGAGAAAATGAGGACCGCAGCGCGCGGTCCGTCCATCTAGGGGTCATCATAATTGCCCTAGAAAGAAATGCAATATTGTTTGACAGAAAATCTTTTCTAATCGCTAGTAGCTCGCTAATCGCCAAAGTTGGTTAGTGACAGGAGCGCGCACAAATTCCTGTATTTGCAGCGGTTTTGAACGCCCGTGGCGTTCTGGGCGACAAGCGAAGTCGGGCGGCTGAGAAATTGCTGCCTAGGACGATTTCGAGCGCTTTGCCCATGAGGCGATCCAGCGCTGCGTGCCGTCCTCTGGGGGACCGGCCGCTTCGATGACCGTGGCGATATCGCTCGGACTCATTCCGCGATCGAGCATCTCTCGCTTCAGCTCGGCCTCGACGCGACGGCGGTGCATCGAATTGATGGTATGCAGGATGAACGTCGACAGCGCGCAAACAATGCCGGTCGCGCACCCGATTCCCACAATTACTAATACGAACCGCTGATCGTGGTCCATGTCGCGGGTCAAGTCGCTAAACCAATCGGCGAGCAGCACATTATGCAACAGTTCATTCATGATTGTTTCGCCTGAGTTTCACGAAGGGACTCAGAGATTTTCGACTCATTGACTGCTTTGCGCCCCGTGCCATAGACGACCAGCGCGATTTCCTCAGCGCTAAACCCTCGATCGAGCAGCTCTCGCTTTAATGAATCCTGAAGCCGATTCTTATGCATGAGATACACCACAGAGCTCAGGACGATGATGACCGACACCCCGCCCAACACCGCCAGGATGGATAACCCCGCGAGGTCCCCCGTATCTAACGTAGTGAACCATTCCCAAAAGGTTACCGGCGTTGATGTCATGGTAATCCCTCGAATTTAACGAACGTCACATCGGGCAAATAACTGGCCACCTGCTCAGACATTGGTTGTCTGTTCTGGCGCTTTGGCGCGGATGACACGCTCGATCTCATCAATGCTCAAACCGCGCTCCACGAGTTCTCGCTTCAGCTGCACCTCGGCGCGGTGATTCGCAAAGATCCGGATTTGCATAGCAAGCGTACCCAAGAGCGTGCACGCGCTGCCAATCGCCACAACAAACACGATCATGTTGAAGGGTACGCCAATGCTCATGATTTCTTTGATTATTTCGCTCATGCGAAGCTCATTTGCTGCGGCAGTTCGATCAAGCCGCGTCCTCTCCGAACATCGACGGGGCACAGCCGGCGGAGCCAACGTGACGGCTACCGAGTCCGGCTGATGATGGCCAGTTTTCTGCTCCGCGAACCTCATCGTAACGCGGAACAGTCTTCTATTCGTAAGGGTGTTAAGAATCTTAGGAAAACTCCGGACAGATATTCCACGGCTTCGTCGCAAGCTGCGGTCGCCCGTCGGCCGGCGTCTCGACTCGGTTTTTCCTGCCTATTTATTGAGCTAACGCTGCCTCCCGGTCGTTGACAATTCGTCGTAACCTGTTTAGTCTAAAGGTGTTGCTTTGATCTATTCCTCTGACGACTTTCGCGGAGTCGTTGCCTGCTGGCTGGGCCTGAACATTGGCAGATAAGCCTTGGAGCGGAGTTTTCGACCGTGCGACCGACCGTCGCGTTGAGAAGTTCACCGAAAGCGTGAGCTTTGATCGCCGTCTCTACGCCCATGATATTCGCGGCTCGATCGCCCATGCGAATATGCTCTCCAAGGTGGGCATTCTCACCGATGACGAGCGGCATCAAATAGTCACCGGCCTGGAACAGATCGGCCACGAGATCGCGGCCGGCGAGTTCCAGTTTCGCGAGGAGCTGGAAGACGTCCACATGAACGTCGAGCGGGCACTCATCGACCGCATCGGCGACGTTGGTCGCAAACTCCACACCGGTCGCAGCCGAAACGATCAAATCTCGAACGATATTCGTCTCTGGGTGCGGGATGAAATTGACGCCATGGGCACCCAGCTCGAAGCGGTTCAGCGGGCGTTCCTCGGCCGGGCCCGACAAGACTGGCGCGTAATCCTGCCTGCCTACACCCATCTGCAGCGTGCCCAGCCGGTGCTCGCCTCGCATTACTGGCTCGCCTATTGCGAAAAACTGGAGCGCGACCGTGAGCGGCTCGCCGATTGTCGGGCTCGAGTTAATCAGATGTCGCTCGGCACGGCGGCCCTGGCGGGCACCAGCATTCCTATCGATCGCCACATGGTGGCCGAAGAGCTGGAATTCGACGGCATCTTAGCGAACAGTCTCGACGCCTCGAGCGACCGCGATTTTGTCATCGAGTTTGCATTCTGCCTGGCGACGATCGCGACCCATCTCAGCGGCTGGGCCGAAGAGTGGATTCTGTGGACCACGACGGAATTCGGATTCATCCGTCTCCCGCAGGAGTTTTGCACAGGTTCCTCGATCATGCCGCAAAAGATCAATCCGGACGTATTGGAGCTGATCCGCGGCCGCACGGGTCGCGTGGTGGGCAATCTCATGAGCTTGCTCATGCTCGTAAAGGGCTTGCCGCTGGCCTACAACCGCGATTTGCAAGAAGACAAACAGCGGCTGTTCGATTCAGTCGACACGGTCGCCGCGTGCCTTGAACTTGCCACGCCGATCGTCGCCGGGGCGGAGCTCAACCGTGACCGCATTGCGGCGCGCATCAACGAAGGCTATCTCGATGCGACGACGCTGATGGAACATCTCATCTTGCTGGGGGTACCGCAGCGGACAGCGCACGAGCTCATCGGCAAATTGGTTGCGACGGCGATGAAGCGGGGCGTGCCGCTCGCGGGGCTGCCGCTCGAAGAGTTTCAAGCCGCGCACCCCGCGCTCGATCAATCGGTTTTCGATGTGCTCGGAGTCGAGCGCGCCGTCGAAGCCATTACCAGTTACGGATCGACGAACCCGGAACAAGTCGCTCATCAGCTCGAACTATGGCGCGAGCGGTTAGGCGAATGCTGATCGCACCGGAGAAGCAAACAATCATCGCAGAGAAAAGACGGACCTTATTCGGCTGATACCATGAGAGATTTCCGACAGATCGCGGTTGGTTGCCTGGCGGCGTGCCTGCTGCTCGCGCAGTCTCACATTGCTCGGCCGCAGCAACCGCCCGCCAAGGCGCCGCCCGCCAAACCGGCCGGGCCAGCGCGGGCTGCGGTGGCCGGTGCAAAGGCTGCGGGAACAACCGACCAGGCTGCGGAGTCGGTGCCAACCGTGTTGCAGAACAATCCCGCGGTACGAACGGCCCTGGAAAGGGAGCGCAAAGAGCCTCGCGACTATGTCGATTCGATCCTGCTGCTGGTCGAATTGGGTCATCCCGAGTTAGCCAAGCCGATTCTGGCCGACTTGATGAAACTGAACGTGACGGACGAACAGCGGATTGCGATCGTCAATGAATTCGGCTCGCAAGGCATCCTGCGATTGTCGCAAGCCAAGGAGCTCGGACCGGACGCCAGCACGTTCGCGAGCGCCTGCATGGCTGCCGCCGGCGCTGCTGCGACTAGTCCGGAGCGAATTGCGGGCCTCGTGAAACAATTGTCCGACCCATTGCTCGCGGTTCGGACGGCCGCGCGCAATGATCTGGCTGCCACCGGTCAAATCGGCGCTACGGCAGCGCTGGAAGCGCTCGGCCGAGAACCCGATCCCGCCCGCCGCGCAGCGTTGCTGGGGGCGATCGAGCTCATGCACCCGCTCGTGAATGCGCCGCTGCTCGCGATGCTGGAAACGAACGACGCTAATCTTCGCAACGACGTTGCCGCGCTGCTGCGCCGACTGGCTGTGCCGCAGGCGGTTCCGTTTTTGTCGACGGACAATGCCTCGGCCGAGCGCGCCGTCGGCACGGCGTTGTCGAATTATCAGCGGGGCACGCCGCCGTTTGCGGTCGACGGCGACAACCAGGTTGAGCTGTGGAAGTGGAATGACGCCACGAAAAAACTGACGTCGATCCGCGTGCCGGCCGACGAAGCCCAAACGATCTGGATTGCCCGCCTCGCCGGTGAACTGGCCCGCATCCGCCCGGATAACGGCGACGACCAACGCCAGGCGCTCGTGTTGCGCCTGGAGGCAGCCGGGCTGACGGCGAAGCCCAACTCGCCGCCGGCGATTCCACGCTTATCGCAGGCGGATCCGCACGAACTTAGCGCGGCGCTCGGCGAGGCATTGAAAAACAATTATTCGCACGCTGCGTTGGCCCTTGTCGACGCCCTTTCCCAACAACCGGATGCCAGCATCTTGCTTACCGCCGACGGCAAACCCTCACCGCTAACCGATGCGCTCAACAGCCCGAATCGCCGCGTTCGATTCGCCGCCCTCAAAGCGCTCATGGCGCTGAACCCCGCGGTGCCGTATCCCGGCTCCAGCCGAGTGCCCGACACGCTCGCCTGGTTCGCCGGTAGCACGGGCGAGGGGCAGGCTGTGGTCGCGATGCCAACCAACGCGACTGCCGGTGATCTTGCCGGGCAACTGGCCGAACACCACTTGGCAGCGCAAGCCGTCAATCGCGGCCACGACGCCGTCGAAATGGCCGCCTCGTTGCCCGATTTAGAGCTGATCCTCGTCGATATGAACATCCTGTTGCCCGAAATTCGTGAGGTGGTTTATCAGCTCCGCATTACGCCGGCGACGGGTGACGTGCCGATCGCACTGCTCGCTGCCGACGGTCGGCTTGATGCGGCGAAGCGATTGGCGTCGGAACACACGCGGGTCATTGCGGTGCCGCGACCACACACGGCCGAAGCGCTCGCGAGTATCGTCGACAGCCTGTCGAAGCTTTCTGCCCGCGATGAAGTTCCAGCGGACGAGCGGGCCGCCGAAGCCGATCAAGCGAAGAAATGGCTCACCATGCTGAGTTCTGGCAGTCGACCCTTTTACACGTTCCGACCCGCGACTTTGCGCACGTTGGCAGCGCCACCGCGGCCGCTCTCGCCTCCGCCGACTGCATCCCCTGTGAAAGAACCGCCCGCCGAAACTCCCGCCGCGGAATCTATACCGAATCCATGAGTCGCACGTCCACCAACATCGGAACACCGGTGGAACCGCTGCCTGGCATCATCGGCTCAAGCCGAGCGATGACAGACGTCTATCGACTCACGCGGCAAGTCGCGCGCAGTCGAGCATCGGTGTTGTTGCTTGGCGAAACGGGAACCGGCAAGGAGCTGATTGCCCACGCGATCCACGAGCAAAGCCAACGCCGGAACCGACCGTTCGTGCGTGTGAATTGCGGCGCGCTGAGTGAAAGCTTGCTCGAAAGCGAACTGTTTGGGCACGTGCGCGGCGCGTTCACTGGTGCGATCGATAACCGTACCGGCCGCTTCGAGGCGGCGCACACGGGCACAATTTTCCTCGACGAAATTAACTCGACAACGCCGCACTTGCAAGTGAAACTACTGCGGGCGCTGCAGGAGAAAGAGTTCGAACGCGTGGGTGACACGCAGACAGTCCGCGTCGATACGCGCGTCATCGCCGCCAGCAATCGCGATCTACTGGCCGAGAGCGCGGCGGGTCGCTTTCGCGAGGACCTGTATTACCGGCTTAACGTAGTGCCCATCGATTTGCCGCCGCTCCGCGATCGCCGCGAGGATATTCCCGAACTCGTCAGTCATTTTCTTGACGTCTATAATGAACAGAACGATCGATACGTAGCCCACATCGATCCGAAGGCCTTGGCCGCACTGCAGCAATACCAGTGGCCCGGCAATGTGCGTGAATTGCAGAATTATGTTGAGCGGGCCGTGGTCATGGCGCCCGGCGACGAGCTGACACTCGAATTGCTGCCGCTCGCCGTGACAACCGGCCGCACGCCCCGTGCAATTGGCGTGGCGCTCGATTTCGATTCACTGGCCGAAGAGCTCGTGCACCTCGGCATGGGCGAAGCCGGCGACGAAGCCGGCGACATCCATAGCCGGATCGTGGACCGAGTCGAGAAGGAGGTCATCGCGCAAGTTCTGGACGAGTGCCAAGGTGTTCAAATCAAAGCCGCCAGCCGACTCGGCATCAACCGCAATACACTCCATAAAAAACTAAAACAGTACGGTCTCGACGGCGGACAGGAATAGAGGGCAAGACTAATCCTCGCCGATAGGTCGCCCAGCTCATGCTCACAAGCGTTTTGACCATTTGTTTCGTCGCCTGCTATGTG
>DATBAY010000599.1:0-2435 GCA_036271295.1 Lacipirellulaceae bacterium
GAGCGGCGCGGCGAGTTGTTTCCAGAGCGCGCCGGCGAGGCGGGAGACCTGGCGGGCGTGCGGCAGGTCGACGCCGCAATTTTTGGCGAACTCTTCGACGGCCGCGCGGCGTTCTTCGGCCGGCACGGCGGGTGGCGTGGGCGATTGCTGAATCATCGTGAGCAGCAAACCATCGCGGACGCCGCGGGTGTGCACCTGCACGACGTTCACATGCAGTTGCCGCATCACGCGTTCGATAATGGCAAGGCCGGCGACGATGATGTCGGCCCGCTGCGGCGTGAGGCCGTTCACTTTGCAGCGCTGAGCGAGCGTCATGTTGGCGAGGTCGGCCACGAGGTGGCTGATCTGCGCGCGGGTGACGCGGAAGCCCCACATCGGTTGGCCGGCGATGCCTTGTTGGGCCATCATGATCGAGGCGAGCGCGGTGAACGTGCCGCCGGTGCCGAACAGCATATCGGGCACGAACGGCGGCTTGCCGATTTCCTTGCGGAGCGCGCGGTCGACGAAATCGCGAAGCTCGCCGACGCGTTTGTCGCTCACACGGCCGGCCGCGCCGCACTCTTCGGTCACGCGCACCGCGCCGAGGCGCGTTTCGTACACCTGGTCGACGAGTCCGCTCGAAGCGAGGACGATTTCAGTGCTGCCGCCGCCGATGTCGGCGACTGCGACTTTGCGGCCGGAGATATCGAACGCGCGGGCCACGCTGAGGAACGCGAGCCGGGCTTCTTCGTTCGCAGAGATGACTTCGATCGAGAGCTTCAAATCTTTGCGAACGCGGTCGCAGAACTCGGGACCGTCCTCGGCGTCGCGGAGGGCACTGGTGCCGATGGCGCGGATCTGGCTCACGTTGTAGCCGCCGGCGATGGAGAGGAAGTTACGAAGTGAGGTGACGGTGGCGTCGGCGGCTTTCGGGTCGAGTCGATCGGTCTTGGCGAGCGCGGCGGCGAGGCGGGTGTTCTCGCGCTCTTCGTCGAGGACGCGGTAACCGCCCGAGGGGAGCACTTCGGCGACGACGAGTCGGATCGAGTTGGAGCCGACGTCGATGGCAGCGATGCGCTGGCCGGCGGGGGTGGGGGGCGGTTGCTTCGGGTCGTCTGACATGAGTCCACCTTCCATGGATGATTGGTCGTACTTCATCAATATAAGGATATCTCACGCGAAGGCGCAAAGGCGCGGAGGAAGAAAGCGGCGGGATTGGCGGATTTCTTAGCGACTTTGCGCCTTTGCGTGAGGTAAGCGGGGGGCGAAGACTTGGGGAGGGGGTTGAGGGTGGAATTGAATTTTGGGATTTGCGCGTAAAGTCGATTTTTTCAACCCAAAATTCGGGCCGGATGTGCGTGGATCGCGGGGATTGTTGAGGTTTGGGGTTGAATTATGGGTTTTTGTGCGCGCATTTGGTGCGGGATCGGTCCAAAAATCGGGGAGTGGTTTAAGGATGAAGGGGGAAGCCGGAAGGGGGGAATGCGAATGGATTCCGCGAGCGCGCAGCGTGAACGCGGGCGTTTGCACGTAAGCCTTACGCCTTACTAAGTACGACTCACTTCCATTGAATCGCAGGCCACGACCCTAGCACAGGTCTTGGCACAAAAGCAACAAAAAAAGGCGACAAAATAGGATGAGCGCAAGCTGGTCCAAGCTCCGTGATCAGGCCAATTCGCTTGGTGTGTCGGTGACGCACTGGCGGAGCCAGTGGCACCCAGCGAAACGGGCACTTAGGACGATTGTTGCGTGAACTGAGTGAGGATGACGTCGCCGGTGGGCATGTGGGCGATGACTTCGAGGCTGCCGCCGAGGGAAGTGACGATTCGGTCGAGCGCGCCGATTTGCATGTCGGATTGCTTTTCCATTTTGGAAAGGCACGGCTGTGAGAAGTCGAGGTCGTCGGCGAGTTCTTGCTGCGTTTGGCCGGCGGCTGCACGGAGTTCGGAAAGTAGCATTTCCTTTTGCAGTTCGCTCACACGAGCCTTCGACCGCTCGCGCTGGGCGGGAATCAGCTTATCTCGGAGCGATTGAAACTTGCGATGTCCGGCCACTTGATGAGCCCTTCTCACGCGGAAGATATTCAAAACAACTGCTGCTGGCCATCACTGTCAATTTTGGAAATGTCTTCAAAGAACTTTTTACCTAGTTCGTGTTTTGAAGCGTAGATGATACGGTAAATTGGAGTCTGACTGGACTTATAGACTTCGTCGCTAAAGGCAACATAATCCAACTCTTTCTCAAGTTGCGACTTGCAGAGATTGGAAAACAGTTGGCAAGTATTTTCAGGATTCTGGTTAGTCAGATTCTGTCTTAAAGCTCGCCAATCTGAATTCGGACCCAAGAAGCGGTCGAGATTTGATTCCGATTGTTTTTCGTACAATTCTACATTTCTGACAATATCCATTCCATCTGGTAGCAGAATTGCCAAATCAACTCTTCGATTCTTCGTCAAG
>DATBAY010000600.1:0-6113 GCA_036271295.1 Lacipirellulaceae bacterium
ATCGCGTAGCCTTCCCACTTGAGGCTGGTCGCGGCGCTGGTAATCGTGATGCCGCGCTCTTTTTCGAGCTCCATGAAGTCCATCGTGGCGCCGTCGCCGCCGCCGCGCACATCTTCAATCTTGTGGATACGGCCGGAGTAAAACAGGATCCGCTCGCTGAGGGTCGTTTTGCCCGAGTCAATGTGCGCCGAAATGCCGATGTTACGAAGCTTTTTGAGGTCCATAGCTACAATAATCTCTGTCTAAAAAACAAGCCGACCGATGGCCGAAGGGTACACGCCGAGCGATCGAATCGCTGTCGTGAGGCCGGGCGGAAAAATCCATCACAAAGGACGCGCCGAAGCGCACGGCGGCTGCGAAGCCACCGGCCCGAATTACTGGACGCTATCCATTGGATGAATCCCCAAACTACGCTTTGTCGCCCGACTGTCGGATTTGGCCCGACAAGAACTGGCCGACCGCCTGCTAACGGCTGGCCCTGAAAACCACGTGAGAACTATGTATAGTAATAAATTCGGCGAGTTAGGCCAGTGCAATTCTGTTAAATTCTGGCGGATGCGCGGTTCAAATGGCTAAAAACTTCGGCAAAGATAGCATGACTGGCCGGCGAGGCCGGAACGATTCCGCGCTAGTAGCTGACCACAATTGGCAGGACAATACGTAAAAAGGACCGCTCTTTTGGGAGATTCGGCTGACACAGATGAGTCGCCTAAAGCCAACGCCCGGGCGGACTTGCTCGCGCGGCAGCCGTGGTTGACGTTTCTTCTGCCGTTCCTTGTTTACATGGTACTCGGGTCGTTCGAACCCGCGGCTCCGAAGGATCCGCTGGTGCTGCCGGACGGGACCACTCGGCCGGCGGTTAACCAGAATTGGTTTGGGCTCGAATACCGCCAATACCCAGTAATTTACTCGATCAAGATTGCGCTCACGCTAGCGGCGATGGCGTTTGTATGGCCCGGCTACCGCCAGTTTCCGTTTCGCATTTCATGGCAAGCGATCTTAGCGGGAGTGATTGGCGTCGTGCTGTGGATCGTGATTTGTCAGATGCACATCGAGCGGCGGCTGCTTGAGCCGCTTGGGCTCGCGAAGTTTTTGGGGTTGGGGGATCGTCCGGCGTTCAACCCGTTGGATGTGTTGGCAGACACGCCAGTGTGGGCGTACACGTTTTTGGTAATTCGGTTCGTCGGCCTCGCGCTGGTGGTGCCAATTATCGAAGAGTTTTTTCTCCGCGGGTTTATCATGCGGTGGGCGGTTCGCGACGAATGGTGGGAAGTCCCCTTCGGCCAACTGACGCCGCTCGCGGCCGTGCTGGGAACGGCCGTGCCAATGCTGATGCATCCCGGCGAGCTATTGGCGGCGTTCGTTTGGTTCAGCCTGGTTACCTGGTTAATGGTTCGCACGAAGAATATCTGGGACTGCGTCGCGGCGCACGCGATTACGAATTTGCTGTTGGGAATTTACGTTGTGGCTTGGCATCAATGGCAGCTGTGGTGATATCACAGCACCGGAGCGAATGGCGCGCTCGCAATGCCTGAACCAAACATGCGGCAGGGCGTTTTGATGCTTGCAGGTGTACTAAGCTGTGGGCGTCGACGCGAGCGTGGCTTCAACGCTTTCTCCACCAAGCGGCGACGCCTAAGCTAAGGGCTAGCGCAGCATAGATTGTGGCAAGCGATTTATTGGAGAGCCGTTTTTCGAAACCTGGCGTAAGGCGTGGCGGCACTACGTGGTAGTCGGTAACGTACGCCAAGCCGGAGATCATTGCGCCTTCAGCAATCGACCTGCTGAGGGATTTCTTGACTTGTCGGTGATCGAACAGCACCTCTTGTAGAATCGCCCACGAGGTGACGGCTGCGCCGTTTAGTAGCAGGCCTGGAACCGTGTAGCGGGCGGAGGGCTCCGAATGGCGCGCCGCATCGTCGCCCCACACGATGTGACTGACCGCGTTTAATGGCGCGGCCACGCTTTGCGATTCGATTTCGCCACACAAGCTGGCGACGGCTGTCGTGGCGGCGGTTGCGACCGCCCCGTTCCACAATCCATCTGCGACGATGTCCTCGATTGGGCGGCTACGCATTTTATCATTCCTTGTGGTTGTTTTGGGTTTCTTGAGCGACCAGGCTTTCGGAAATAGGCAATCAAACGGCTTGAATGGCAAATAGCGTTCCAGGTTGGCCCGACAGTCCGCGCTGCAGGGTAAAAAACCGCCAAAGCGGCTGAGGACGGTTTTAGCCCCTCGCATTACCGGGGCACGAACGCGAAGTTGTTCACGTAATTGTCTGGCAAAAAAACCGGATGCGACTCATCCAATTGCTGATGGACAACCGGGTCGAATTCGGCGAGCGGTATCTGCCGACGGCGAAGAAAGAAACTGCCTTCGTAACCGAGCGATTGAAGGAGATTTAAGACCGTCCAGACGTCGCCGTCGGCGCGGTGGCGCGCTTCGCATTCGAGCAGAATTATTGGGCGGGAGTTTTCCAGCACTTTGCGCGCGCCGTGCAACACAGCGAGCTCATGACCTTCGACATCGATTTTCAAGAAGTTCGGGCCGCGTGGCTGGTTTTCGAAGAAGCTATCGAGCGTGATCGTTTCCACCGAGTAGGCAGCCGTCATCGCGTGGCCGGGCATCAAAGGTTCGAGCGATGCTCCGTGGCTTTTGCCGAGCCCAGCAGGAATAAACAACGGTCGCTCGCTGCACAAGTCGGACGCCGCCATGGGAACTAGCTCAACGTTGTCGTACCGCATCGCTGAGAATGCGGCACGCAGATATTCAATCTGCGCGGATTGCGGCTCAAACGCGTAAACGCAGCCCGAATGGCCGACTTGTCGCCGCATCCAGAAAGTGTAAGCGCCTTTGTACGAGCCGAGATCCACTGCGACCTGGCCGCGGTTCAGATGCTGACACAAGAAACGCAGCTCGGCTCGATCCTCGCGCCAGCGATAGCGAAGCGCACGGTACAAGTATTTAAACTTGAAAGACATGCCCGGCAATGTAAGGGCGGATACCGGCGCGCGACAAGAGCCCGGTCGCTTGCGCGACCAGGCTCTGACGCTCCCCCCCGAGATATTCTGCACTTAAGAAGTGCGAATCGATGCGGCGTGCGGCGCCGGTTACCGGATCGCGGCACTGTTCTCGCCGGTGCTTTGGTAACTCGCTTGCTGAACGCGACCGACCGGTGAAATGCGATACGGTTTCGCTTGCTGATAGAGCAAGAATCGCTGTTTGTAAGCATCCCGCTCTTCGGCGGGGGCCAGTGCGATCGCGTGACGGACCGAGCTCATGGCAGCCTCGTAGTCGCCGGCGTTTGCTTGTGCGGCGGCCAAGGTATCGAAACTCACGGCATCGCTATCGCCGCCAAGTTCGATCACGGTTTGTGCACGTTGGATCGCTAAGTCGGGTTTACGAACTGTTCGATCCGGACAGGTGGCGAGTAACCACGCCGATCCGCACTGAGCTTGCGTGGACTTCGGATCAGCGTCGATGGCTCGGTTGTATTCGGCGTTGGCCTCCGCGTAGCGTCCCAAGTCGGTCAGCAGGTCGGCTCGGCAGGCAATGGCGTAGGCATCGTTCGGCGCTAGCTGAATCGAAGCATTGTAATGTGCGAGAGCGCTGTTCGTGTCACCCATGAGCTGGCAAACCCGGCCGTCGCCCCGATGGGCGACCGCAAGACTGGGGTCGAGCGCGAGAGCATGGTCATAATCTTGCCGCGCGTCTTTCAGGTTGTTGGCGACCATAAATAACGCGCCGCGGTTCGAGTACGCTTTCGCAAACTTCGGATTGAGCTCGATCGTACGTGCGAAGTCATCGAAGGCTTTCTCGAACTGTCCCGCCTGGGCGACCAGAACGCCCCGATTATGGATCGCGCGCCAGCAAGTTGGATCGGCTTCGACGGCCGCGGTGAAGTCGAGGATTGCTTCTTGATCCTGACCTGCTTCTGCTTTGAGTTGGCCACGGCGGTTGAGCGCCCACGACCGCAGGTTCTTTGCGAATTGAGCCGTGGCTGGGCTCGGTTCGCTCGCTTCGGCTTGGCTGCAGATTTCAGCGATTTGCGTATATTCAGCGTCGCCCTTGGCTCGTTCGCTCAGCTCGTGAGCTTGGGCGACTAACCGGTCGGCTGCCGTGGATTGTTCAGCTGGCGCGGATGCGGAACGGTTTGGTAGAGGATTGGCCGCTGGTTTTGCCTGCCACGGCGGAACCGCCGACGAATTAGGGATCCGCGAAGGAGCGACGGGGATTGGCAGTGCCGCCGTCGGAAGGCTCGGCAGTCGTGGTCCCGCGTCCTGTCGGATCGGTTGCGATGACGGGCCGTTGGCAGCGCGATTCGACGGAGTACCCCAGTTTAGTTGCGCGGCCATCGGCACATCGCTCGGAATACGTTGCTGGTATTGTCGCCCGGATTTGGGAGCGGCGCTGCCGTTGAATTGAGCGGACGAAGCTGCATTTTGCGGGTATGGGCAAGTGCTGTTTTGCGAGGCCGACGTCTGCGGCTTATTGGCAGCGGTCGAACGTCCGAACGGCATGGTTGGCATTTGCAGCTTTTGCCCATGGTACATCGGACCCTGGCGTGGCGGGCTCGTTGCTTGCGAATCGTTGTCGCTCACCGCTTGCATTGATTGCGTCGAGGAAGTGGCATTGGTCCTGGGCCGCGAATCGTAATATGCGGCGGGCTGTACAGCACTGTCTGAGATGTAGCTAGAGCCTTGTAGGTCGCTCGACTCGGCGAGGGCGGATGCCGGGACACTCTCCCAGGCATAACTCGGTCTTGGCGCTGTCAGCTGACCGGCGACGCTGGCCAAGCCAATTACGGCAGTGGGAAAGTAGCGTGCAAGACGCATGGCTAAACCCATCCAACTTTGATTTGAGGAGAGGACGGCGATCGGGAGGCGAACCACACGATCGCGTCGCGAGTTTGCAGCCCGCGTTAGTTCACAAGATCGGGCTTGCGAACTTCTATCGGCTGGCCGCGCGCCTCAACCTAATCGGAATTGCCAGAATAGTTTGCAAAACCGGCAGGGTTTGCCTGGCTCGCCAGGGCGATCGCTGGCAATGCATCGCTATCTAGCGCGCAGGATGAGGCCGTTCCAAGCGAACGCGCCAAAACGCATTAGCGCGGCAAAGAGACAGAAGAAGTGCCCGATTTCGAATTTCGAACGGGCGTCTCGTGGGAGACCGTGTGCACCTCGCTTTTTACCGGAGCGGTCATGAATGCTTCGTTATGTTGATACAACGTCCGACGTTCTTCCAGCGGTGTGGTCAACTCGCGCGGGGCGGAGGCGATTGCTTTTTCTTCCAGGCTCGTGGCGTTCTGGAAGTCGCCGCTGCGCGCGGTCGCGGCAGCAAGTGTATCTAACGCCAGGTAGTCGTCTGCGGCAAACAGTTTTGCCGCCTGATTCGCATTCGCCAGCGACTGCTCCGCGCTGCGATAGCGCGCGTTGGAACAAGTGGCCTGCAGCCACGCCAGGCTGCGATAGGCATCGGCACAACTCGGGTCGGCCGATATCGCGCTTTGAAAGTCATTTTGGGCCTGTTCGAACTTTCCTTGTTCTGCCGCGAGGTTCCCGCGCTGGGTGATCAATTCCGGATCGTGGGGTGACAGTTGAATCGCCCGATTCACATCGGCCGTCGCATGGGCGAAATTGCCGATCCTCTGATAGGCGCGCGCCCGAGCGCAGAGCAGCGCCGGATCCTCCGGCAAGGAGGACACGGCCTGATTGTAGTCGACGATGGCTTCTTCCATTCTTCCCAGCGCGGCAAGCAATTCGGCTCGGTTTCGATAGGCAACCGCCAATCCTGGATTCAGCTCAATGACACGATTGAAATCGCGCAGCGCAGCCCCGTACTGATTACGTTGAGCAAGCGTTACACCACGATTATGGATGGCCAGCGAGCATTTGGGGTCCAGCGAAATTGCGGCCCGGAAATCGTTGACGGCATCATCCGGCCGCTGGGCATCGGCGAGTATCTCGCCGCGGCGGTTGTGTGCCCAAGCGCTCAAGCGACGCAACGATGCTTGCACGCCCGCCGGCGGCACGGCCTGCAGCCCCTGGTCACACAAGTTGATCACAGCCGTCAACTCTTCAGGAGTTTCGGCGGCAGCTGCCGCATCCTGGGC
>DATBAY010000601.1:0-7737 GCA_036271295.1 Lacipirellulaceae bacterium
CGTTTGAGCGACATGGCAGCCGAGGCCGGCATGAAGCTCGCGCCGGTGGACGAAGAAGCTGAAGCAAGTACGGATGAAGAAGTCGCCGCGACAGAAATCGACGACGATTCCATCGCTCAAGTGGTCGATGCCGCGGTATCCGGCGACGAACCGGAAGGCGATACACATAGTGCCGAGGGTGATTCCGTCGAAAAACCAACGGAGAGCACAACCTGACACTAGAGAAGGCCGGTGAGTCGACCGGTTGATAGATGGATGAAGGCAGATGATGCCGTTCGGCTCCGGCATCTAAAAATGGAGATATTCAACATGATGGTCGGGTAAACGATTTGGGCATGAAACGGAGATAACTCTTGGCGGTACGCATTTACTCATTAGCAAAAGAGCTAAAGGTTGATAGTAAGGAACTGGTCGACATCTGCACGAAGGCCGGCGTCCCTGGCAAAGGGTCTGCGCTCGCGAGCCTGACGGAAGACGAAGTCGAGAAGGTCAAGCAGTTCCTTAAAGGTGGCGGCACTGCCAAAGCGAAACCCGTTGCGAAGGCTGCGCCGGTCACGCCGCAACGTCCGGCCGAGCCGACGCGCACGGGCAAAATGCCCGTTATCGTCACGGCGAAGGCGGCCGCCCCGACTGCCCATCCGAAATCGGCGGAGCCCGCTCCCGAGCCGGAACCGATCGAAGAACCGATTGCGGCGACCTCTGCCGCGCCGGAAACAACTCTTGCTCCCGAACCATCGCGCCGTCCCGGTCCCCTGGCGGGAGCAATGGGCCGCGAGAAGTACATTGGTCCCGGCACGATGTCTGGCAAAGTGCCTGTTGTGGGGGCGGAGGGTCGTAGCGGCGAGCGCAAAAAGTCCGATGGCCCCGCCGAGCGATCGCGACCGGCCGTCAAACTCGCGCCGATGCCCAAATCGCGGCAACCTAGTTCTGAGCCGGCCTCGAATGAACCACCGGCTCAAAAGCCGGACCTGCGCTTGCCCGCGGAATTGCTGGGTGCCGGTAAGCAGGGCAGCAAACCGCTGGCTGCGCACCTCAAACGGCACGAGCGCACGCTGGAAGAAGAAAAGAAGGCGCGTGGTCTAAAGGGACTTCGGCCGCCGGGCTCTCCCTTGCCGGCCACCCCGGAGACGGAAGAAGCGCGACGCGGTAAAGCCCAAAAGGGGCGCCGCGGCAAGGAAGGCGGTACGGAGGAAGAAGATCGTCCCATGCTGGGCGGCCGCGAACAGCGGCAGCTTGCGCGTCGCCGGACCGTAAGTCCCGATGGTGAGGAGGCTCCGCACCGACGATTAGGCCGTCGTCCCCGCCGTATTGCTACGGGGGCGAGCACTGCCGCTCCCCGCAAAGAGCGGGTAAGCGTTCAACTTCCTTGCACCGTTCGCGAGCTTTCGGAAGCGGCCGGCGTGCCGGCCAGCGAGATCCTGCGGATCCTCATGAACGAAGGCGTCATGACGAAGATCACGGCCCAGATGGATCCGGACATGACGGAACTGGTGGCTGCCGAACTTGGCATTAATATCGAATTTAAGCAGGCGGTCAGCGTCGAAGATCAGCTGTTAGCTGAATTGGAACCGCAAGAAGAGAATCCGGAAGACCTGGTGGAACGGCCGCCGGTCATCACGTTCTTGGGCCACGTTGACCACGGCAAGACTTCGCTGCTCGATCGCATTATCGGCATCGATGTCGTCAGTGGCGAAAGCGGCGGCATTACGCAACACATCCGCGCATATTCCATCGAGAAGAACGGTCGACGGATTTCTTTTGTGGACACGCCTGGCCACGAAGCATTCACCGAGATGCGTGCCCGCGGCGCAAATGTCACCGACATCGCGGTAATCGTCGTCGCTGCGGACGACGGCGTGATGCCGCAAACCGAGGAAGCGATCAGTCATGCCCGGGCGGCCGAAGTGCCGATCGTCGTGGCACTCAACAAGATGGATCTACCGGGCGTGAACCTCGACAAGGTTTACACGAGCCTCAGCACGAACGAGTTGCAACCCACGGAGTGGGGCGGCGACGTGGAAGTGGTGAAAACGAGTGCTACCAAGGGCACGGGTATCGATGACCTGCTCGATACGTTGTTGACCGTTGCCGAGTTGCATGAGTACAAGGCCAACCCAAATCGGCCGGCCGTCGGCACCTGCTTGGAAGCGCTGCAAGATTCCGAGCGCGGGATCGTGGCGAAGCTGCTGGTGCAAACGGGAACGCTGCGGGTGGGTGATGTCGTTGTGTGCGGCGACGCTTATGGCCGCGTCAAGGCGATGTATGACACGCTCAAACCATCCGAGCGCGTGGAAGAAGCCGGACCGAGCATCCCGGTGAACATTACAGGGTTTGATTTGGCGCCCAGCGCCGGCAGCCGGTTCTATGTGCTCGATGATATTGGCCGGGCGCGCGAGATCGCAGCCTCGCGGGCACATGACGAACGTTCGGCATCGCTCGGCGCCACCGGCTATCGCCACGTCACGCTCGAAAGCCTGTTCGATCGGCTCGATCCAGCCGGCGAGCCGCAATCCTTGAATCTCATTTTGCGAGCCGACGTGCGGGGTTCGATCGAAGCGATTCAGAAAGAGCTGGCCAAGCTCGAGCATCCTGAGGTGCGGGCGCGGCTGCTGCAGAAGAGCGTCGGCGGGATCACTGAAGCCGACGTCATGCTGGCCCACGCGTCGGACGCCATCGTTATTGGCTTCAACGTGGTACCCGATGAAAAGGCCCGGGCGCTGGCCGATAAAACCGGCGTGCAAATTCGCCGTTATGACGTCATTTACAAGATTTCGGACGACATCAAAGCCGCGCTCGAAGGCATGCTCAAACCAGAAGAGCGTGAGGTCGAGCAAGGCCGCGTGCTCGTACAGCAAGTGTTCAAGATCAGCCGTGTCGGCACGGTTGCTGGTTGCCGCGTAATCGCCGGAAACGTCGAGCGCAACAGCCGCGCGCGCGTCATTCGAGACAGCACAATCATTGGTGACTATGCGATCGACACGTTGCGCCGCGAGAAGGACGACACTAAAGAAGTGCGCGAAGGTTACGAGTGCGGTATTAAATTGGCAGGCTACAACGACATCAAGGAAGGTGATCTGTTCGAAATTTACAAGGTGGAAGAGATTCAACGGAAGTTCGATAGCTGATGTCGTCCCGTCGTGTTCTAAAAGCTGCTGAAGCGATTCGCGAGGTGGTCGGTATGGCCATTCTTACGGACTTGCGCGATCCGCGAATCGAAGGCGTAACAGTGACGCACGTCGAAGTTTCGCCGGATATGCGGCAGGCCAAGGTACATGTCTCGATCATGGGTACGGAAGCCCAGCAAAAACTTTGCTTGCATGGCTTGCGCCACTCGGCGGGCTATTTGCAAAGCAAAATTGCCGATCGAATCGATACCCGGTACACGCCCCGGCTGCAATTCATGTTGGATGAAGGCGTGAAAAAGTCGCTGGCCATCAGCCAATTGTTGAGCGAGCTTCTGCCCGATACGAATTCTTCGCCTGGCGATGCGACGGCTGATGTACCGCCTGACGACGAATCCTGATCCAAGGGGCGCGGCTCCGCCTGTGAATGGATTCTTCTGTCGAAAAGAAATATCACCCCTCTCAATTTGCCCACCACCACACACTACGAATCCATGGCCACACCGAATCGTGCCGCTGTTATCAACCGCGTTCTGAAAGTGCTGAAGAAGCACTACAAGCCGGTCGTTCCTCCGAAGGATCGCTCGCTGTTCGACCATTTGATTTTTGCCTGCCTCGTCGAGGATTCGCCAAATGAGATTGCCGAGCAGGTGCTGAGCGCGCTCAAACAGGAATACTACGGTTGGAACGAAGTGCGGGTGAGCACGATCCGTGAACTCACGGATGCGCTCAAGCCACTCGTGAACCCGGCGGAGTCAGCGTCACGGCTGAAACAAACGCTGCACAGCGTGTTCGAGTCGGTCTACGAGTTCGATATCGAGTCGTTCAAGAAGCAGAACATTGGGCAAGCGGCGAAGGCCCTGCAAAAATACAATGGCACAACGCCCTTTGCCGTCGCTTACATAACACAATACGCGCTCGGCGGGCACTCGATTCCGTTGAACCGCGGGGCGCTAATCACACTACACACGGTCGGCGCTATTTCAGATAGCGAACTCTCGCAAGCCGTGGTACCAGGGCTCGAGCGCGTCGTTCCCAAGAACAAAGGCACGGAGATCGGTTCGCTGCTTCATCAATTGGGCGTCGAAGTGGGCCGCAACCCTTATGGCCCAGCTGCGCGTAAGCTGATGCTGGAAATCGATCCCTCGTGCAAGGACCGCTTGCCGAAAAGGCCGCTACCCAAGCCGCCTGAACCGCCGCCGAAGCCGGAGCCGACCGCGGCCGAATTGAAGAAGGCGGCTGCCGAGGCAAAGAAGAAAGGTGCCGCAGCAAAAGCAGCACCACCGGCGAAACCTGAGCCGAAGAAAGAGGCTCCTAAGAAGCCGCCAGTGAAGCCGGCCGTCACCAAGAAGCCGATGAAGCCAACGAAAAAGGTGACGAAGAAACATACGAAGCGTCCGACGACGAAAAAGCTGGCGAAGAAAAAGCCGCGGTAGTCGCGAACAGGCGGGCGGCTCGTTCAGCAGATCAATCTTGCTAGCTCCCACGCCGTTGCCTGCAACTGATTCGCGCCGAACAATTCATCCTCAATCCGCACCCCCAGTTCCTTATCCTTTCGTCATGGCCGGACATTCACATTGGGCGAATATCGCTCGCAAGAAATCGTTGATCGACAATAAGCGCGGCAAGCTGTGGAGCAAGCTCGCGAAGGGAATCATGGTGGCCGCCAAGATGGGCGGCGGCGATCCGAACGCGAATTTGCGCCTGCGTTACGCGATCATCGATGCCAAAGCCGGCAATATGCCCAAAGATACGATCGACCGCGCGATCAAAAAGGGCACCGGTGAATTGGAGGGCGTCAACTTCGAGGAAATCCTGTACGAAGGCTACGGGCCGAATGGGGTCGCTATCTTATGCGATATTCTCACCGACAATCGCAATCGCACCGCGGGCGAAGTCCGCAAATTGTTTGAAATCTCCGGCGGTAATCTTGGTGCGACCGGCTGCGTAGCCTGGATGTTCGACCGCAAAGGGCTACTTTCGATTCCCGCCGATCAGATCGACGAAGAAGCGCTAATGGACCTTGCGCTCGAAGCAGGAGCAGATGACGTCCGCCGGGATGGCCCGAGTTTCGAGGTCACCTGCGATCCAAACGTTTACAGCGCGGTGTGCGACGCGGTCGATGCGGCCGGCCTCAAGACCGAGGTGCGCCAAATCACCCGCATCCCAAAGGACACGATCGACCTCAATCCCCAGGCTGCGGTCGTCGTTTTGAAGCTGATGGACTCTTTGGACGACCACGACGACGTTCAAAGCGTGGCGGCCAACTTCAATATCTCGGACGAAGCGATGGCGGCCATCGAATCCGGTCGCGGCTGATCGCGCAGCGACCAGCATGCACGTCGCTGCTACGCGGAACTCGCCGTTCCACTGGCCATTTCTGGCCTTTTCCGGCGTTTAGACTACGTACGCCGTCGTTTCGCAACGCCGACAATTCGGCACGGCGTTTGCCTTTCTGTCATACCGCCTGTCGGTTGCAGCCGTTCAATTGCTGAAATGGTTGCTCGGCGGTCCAGCGGCGGTTTTTTCACGCCGTTCACTCATCACAACGAGGCGCGAAGATGTGGAAACATTTCGGTGGATGTGGTCTGCAAGGGTTTGCCAGACCGCTTGTCATTGGAGCTTGTTGCGGAGCGGCTGCACTCGTCGGGTGCGAGCGGAAGGAGCGAGTTCTGGATGTCAAAACACCCCACGAAAATGTCACCATCGACCGCAACATCGATACGGGCAAAGTTGAAGTCGAGGCCACCAAAAAGAAATAGGTCGCACTGGCGGCGGTGTCACTTCGCATCGCCGCTGGCGGCCGTCTCTACGCATAGAAAGTCGAGTAAATCATGCCAACCATTCTGCTAATTATTTTGATTCTCTTGTTGCTCGGAGCAGTCCCTGCTTGGCCGTATAGTCGTAACTGGGGCTACTACCCAAGCGGCGGGCTCGGTCTCGTCGTGCTCATCCTGGTTATTTTGCTGTTGATGGGACGATTGGGTTGAGCATCGAAGTCGAAACGAGTTCAATGGACGGGCACGACACAAGTCGTGCCCGTTTTGTTTTGGTAGGCATCCTTGGAAGTCGCTGAACTACGCAGGTGCTCGTGTGCAATATCGTCAGTTGGGTCGTACCGGTTGGAACGTTTCGACAGTAAGTTTCGGCGCATGGGCGATCGGCGGCGCATGGGGCACGGTGGAAGATCAGGATTCGCTCGCGGCACTTGAGCGGGCAATCGACCTGGGCGTTAACTTTATTGATACGGCAGACGTCTACGGCGACGGGCGTAGCGAACGCCTTATCGCTGAAGTGAGACAGCGGCGAAGTGAAGAGATTTACGTAGCGACTAAGGCGGGGCGTCGCTTGCTCGCACAAACGGTCGAAGGATATAACCTCGAAAACCTCACTACGTTCGTCGAGCGCAGCCTCAAGAATCTCGCCACAGAAGCGATCGACTTGCTGCAACTCCACTGCCCGCCGACTCAAGTCTACTATCGGCCCGAAGTCTTCGGCATTTTGGATGATCTCGTCGATGCCGGTAAGCTGCGTTACTACGGTGTGAGTGTCAGCACGCCGGAAGAAGGCCTGAAGGCGCTTGATTACCCCAATTTGCAAAGCGTGCAGATTATCTACAACATGTTTCGCCACCGGCCGGCTGAGATTTTTCTGAACGAAGCAAAACGCCGGCAGGTCGGTGTGCTGGCGCGGGTGCCGCTCGCCTCGGGTCTACTCACCGGAAAGATGCGATTGGACACGAAATTCGAACCTACGGACCATCGCGAGTTTAATCGGCACGGTGAGAAGTTTGACCAAGGCGAAACATTTTCCGGCGTCGACTTTGAAGCCGGGCTGCAGGCCGTGGAAGAACTGCGGGCACTGTGCCCGGCGGGCTGGACGCTGACGCAGTTCGCACTGCGGTGGATTCTAACGAACGTCGGCGTAACGTGCGCCATCCCCGGCGCGAAACGGCCGCAACAGGCGGAAGACAATTGCGCGGCCGCGGACTTGCCACCACTCGACGCTCAGACGATGGCCGCTATCCGGCGAATCTACGACGAGCGGATTCGCAGCGAAGTGCATTACCGCTGGTAAATGCGCTAACCGATCGCCCTTCACAGCTTCTATTGCAGGTGCAGTGTCGCCGTCACAGGGTAATGATCTGAGGCCCACAAACCTTCGTAATTCGTACGCACGATTTCCGCGGCTATCGGCTTGAACTCGGCGGAATGCAAAATGAAGTCGATTCGCGAACCTTTGAGCGTTCCCTTCCAGTCGTCAAAGCTGGCCTCATTAGGCGAGCGCTGTGGGTGGGCTTCTCGGTAGCTATCGCCGAGCTTGCCGCCTTCCGAATCGGTTCCAATTAGCGTGGCGAAAGCCTTGGTGTCTTCATGGCTATTCAGATCGCCCATCACGATGGTCGGTCGACCTTTGGCAGTCGCCGCCAGGCGCTCGCGCACCAGCGCCGCCGATTTTTCGCGGGCCAGTTCATCCTGATGGTCCCAGTGCATGTTGAGCAACACGATTTCGCGATTCGATTTGTTGTCGGTCAATCTCACCCAGGATGCGATTCGCGGCAGCTTATTATAGGAAAACGTGGTGCCCGGCTCCTCGGGCGTGGCGCTGAGCCAGA
>DATBAY010000602.1:0-10416 GCA_036271295.1 Lacipirellulaceae bacterium
CCTCGGCCTGATGAACTACCTTGGTGAGCGCTGTGACGAATACATGCAGCGCGAGATTAAGGGCGTCAACGTCGAGGATGTTCAATGCGATGAGCTGTGGTCATTCGTGCTCTGTAAAAATGCGACCGCGAAGCGCGAGAAGTATGTCGGCGGTTGTGGTGATTGCTACTGCTTCACGGCTATCGAACGTAACACGAAGTTGATTCTGGCGTGGCACATGGGCAAGCGGAACGAACCCCACACCGACCAGTTCGTGGCGAAGCTCGCCAAGGCTACAGTCGGCAAATTCCACCTAACGACCGATGGCTGGTCATGCTATCCGATGTCGATTTGGTCGCACCTTGAAGATCGGGTCGATTACGGAATGCTGGTCAAGATATACCGCGAAGGCACGCCAGAAGAGCGCCGCCGCTACTCGCCGGCCAAAATAGTCGAATCGAAGCGGACCAGGATATTCGGCCTCCCTGAGAAGGCGAAGATTTGCACGAGCCATGTGGAGCGCCACAACGGCTCAATCCGCTGTTTCAACAAAAGAATGGCTCGGTTGACCTACTGCTTCTCAAAGCGCTGGGCGAACCACCGTGCGGCCCTTTCTCTGCTGTTCGCTCACTATAATTTTTGCAGGGGGCACAAAACCTTGCGGGGAGAAACCCCGGCGATGGCGCATGGGCTGGCAAACCACGCTTGGACCGTGCGTGAATTGCTGGAAAACGTGCTCTCGGCTCAATCTTGAGCGGACCATGCCCAAGATGCAATGATAGAGGGCATGGATGCCACCCTATCCGAAACGGCTAAACGGCTCGCCAATCACGTTGAGACCAAGACGGCGGAGATTCTGCCGCAGCTGCTGGCCGAATCGCGAACGTCCGAAGCCAATCACATCATGCACCATGTGGACATGCTGGTGCAGGCGCTGCGGGCTACTTCTGTTGACCGAGCTGCTCAATAGCACTCGTCAGCGTGGCGAGGGCCGCTAAGAACGCCTTCGACTCCCGCTCGCGAGCATTGTTTGCCTCGCGCATCACGATTTCTATCCTGGTAAGTGTGTCGGATACGGCTTGTTCATTCATTTCCTGGACCTTCCTGGGTTTGCCAATAAAAAAAACCGCTTCCCGAATTGTGTTCAGCAATCGGCCGGGAAGCGGCTTTAGGCCCGTTGGGGCTTGTTCGAGTTGTGCTGCCGATTACTGAACTACCTCAGTGTGACTATTCCCGAAGGCGCGGTGCCAGATTGAAAACCACGCCGTTTCAGTCCGCCCACAAATAATGACGGACGACCCCCGCCCCCACACTCCCACCCTCGCGTTGTCCCATTTTTCACCCCCGGGTATAATCCGCGCACCTTAACTAACCTCGCACTACCGGAGAACTTACCACGAGTAACTTGCGAATCGGACTCGGCGAAGACTCGCACCGAACCGCCCCCGGCGGCCCCTTGCGCCTCGGTGGCATCGACGTGCCCCACGACCGGCAACTCGTCGGCCACAGCGATGCCGATGTGCTCCTCCACGCCATTACCGATTCACTCCTCGGAGCCGCCGCGTTACCCGATATTGGCCGCCTGTTCCCAAACACAGATGCCGCCAACCGCGACCGCGATTCTGCCGACATGCTCCGCGCCGCCGCCGCCCGACTTAACGAAGCAGGCTACCACATCGTGAACCTCGACTGCGTGATCCACGCCGAACAACCCAAGCTCGCCGACTACCACGACGCCATTCGCCACCGCATCGCCGGCATCCTCAACCTGAACCCACACCAAATCGGAATCAAAGCCAAAACCGGCGAAGGCATCGGCCCCGTTGGCAACCAAGAACTAATCGAAGCCCGCTGCATCGCGTTAATAGAACACCCGTAGGTCAGATTTCACCCTAAAATACAAAAACCAAATTGAACCACGGAGGCACAGAGGTCACGGAGAAGAAAATTATTTGGACAGGATTTACAGGATTGACCGGACGGAAATTCTTTCTGAATGAATCCTGTCGATCCTGTAAATCCTGTCTAAAAATTAGCTGCCTTTCTCCGTGCCCTCCGTGCCTCCGTGGTAAATAACAAACACATCTTTAAATAGAAATGCCTGCCACCCAACCCAAGCCCGCACTGCTGAACCTCGCCCCAGCCCACCCCACGCTCCGCATCTACAATACGCTCTCGAAGCGCAAAGAACCGTACGCCACCGTCGAAGCGGGCAAAGTCGGCATCTACCTCTGCGGCCCAACCGTCTACGACAAGTCCCACATCGGCCACATGGTCGGCCCCGTCATCTTCGATTGCATCAAACGCTACCTCACCTACTGCGGCTACAAGGTGAATTGGGTCGTCAACATCACCGATGTCGACGACAAGCTCATCAAGAAGGCAACCGAGCGCGGCATCTCGATGCTCGACGTCGCGACCGAGAACATCGCCGACTACAACTCGAACCTCAGTGCTCTTGGCGTCGACCAAATCGACCACTTCCCACGCGCGACCGATTGCATGCCCGAGATCATTCAGTTCATCGCCTGCCTGGTTGAGCGAGGCGTAGCATACGAATCCGATGGCGACGTCTACTTCGATGTCGGCAAAGACTCCGACTACGGCAAACTCTCGAATCGCTCGATCGAATCACTCCAAGGCGAGGGCGGCAGCACCGGCGAACGCAAAAAACACCCCGCCGATTTCGCACTCTGGAAATCCGCCAAGCCCGGCGAACCCTCGTGGGAAAGCCCCTGGGGCAACGGCCGCCCCGGCTGGCACATCGAGTGTTCCGCCATGAGCAAAAAACTCCTCGGCGACACGTTCGACATCCACGGCGGCGGCCTCGACCTCGTTTTCCCCCACCACGAAAATGAAATCGCCCAAAGCGAATGCTGCCACAACGCCCCCATGGTCCTCTACTGGGCCCACAACGGCCTCCTCCGCGCTGGCGCTGCTGCCGCCAAAATCGGCGGCCGCACCGAAAAACCCGGCACATCGCATTTAGCCTCCGGCGAGTCGCCGGGGGCCAGCGACGCCGTCTCCGGAAAAATGTCCCGATCCAAAGGCGCCGGCGGTCTCGCCACCTTGATTGAAAAACAAGGCGGCGAACGCATCCGCTTCTTCCTCCTTCGCACACACTACCGCAGCACCGTCCTCTTCAACGAACCCGCCATCGAAGAAGCCGGCATCGGCCTCGAATCCTTCTACCGCCTCTTCAAACGCTACACGCGCACGACCGGCAAAGACGTCTACGACCTGAAGCCTCCGAAGTCTCGCGATGCCGCCGACGGACTGGTCGCGGGTGCCAGTGGCACCTCAGCGACCAGTGATGCCGCCCTGACCGCCGCCACCCACTGCCGCGAAAAATTCATCGCCGCGATGGACGATGACTTCAACACCGGCGGCGCCATCGGCGAGCTCTTCGAGCTCCTCACCATCACGAACAAATTCGTCGACGATCACGACCTCGAGAACAAAGGCAAAACCAACACCGCCGCCGTCGCAACCTTCACATCGCTCCTCACCACGCTAAAAGAACTAGCCAACATCCTCGGCATATTCCTCACGCCCCCGGCGAGCTCGCTTCAGCGAGCGGGCGACGACCTCCTCACCAACCTAATGCCGCTCGTCATCGACCTCCGCGCCGACGCACGACAAACCAAAAACTTCGCCGTCGCCGACAAAATCCGCGACGGCCTCACCACCATTGGCATCGTCCTCGAAGACCGAGCCGGCGGCACCGAATGGAGCACCACCACAACCTCCGGCGAATCCGGTTCATCCGACCCCGACGCTTCGGCCCGCACCAACGCCCTCATGCAGCTGTTGATCCAACTCCGCGCCGACGCCCGCGCTGCCAAAGACTTCGCCACCGGCGACACCATCCGCAACCGCCTCACCGAAATCGACATCACCCTCGAAGACCGCGCCGGCGGCACCGAATGGACCAAAACCTAACACGCATCCCAACCAACGCCGAGTCGCCCCCTCCCCTCCGGAGCACGCTTGCGGTTTAGCTCCACCGCGAGTCACACCATGCGACCCCGCTTCTCCCTCCGCACGCTGCTCATCGCAATCACGCTCCTCGCCCTCTTCCTGTATTACTGGGTCATCATGCCGACCCAAACCGCCCAGCGTTTTATCCGCGCAGTCAACTCCCAGGACTACGCGACGGCTGATAAGCTCGTCGGCGACACTCGGAACTTTGATCTAAAGCGATGGAAAATTGAACGCTGGGGCCTTACCACCGAAACTGAGCTTGAGCCTTGGTCCCTGCCCCAATTCCTACAGGGCGGTCGCAACGTGAACATGCGAATGAAATACTTTCAATTGGACGAAATATTCGATACGGAAATTCAACTCACGGCCATGTCGCTTAGCATGAAAAACTTTCGCACGATCAAGATGCTCCCTAAGGCCGTCATCGACACTTCCCAGCGTGGCCGCATCCTCGATAGACGCTAGCCAATCACTCCCTATTCCTCAGTCCTCCTCATGCGCATCCTCGGCATCGATCCCGGCCTCAACACCACCGGCTACGGCGTGCTCGACTTCACCGCGCGCACCCCCAAGCTCATCGAAGCCGGCGTCGTCCGCGGCAAGTCAAATGCCGAACTCCCCGATCGCGTCAAAGAAATCCACGACGGCGTCACCGACATCATCGCCACCCTTAAACCCGACGTCCTCGCCATTGAACAGCTCTACTCCCACTACGAGCGACCCACCACCGCCATCCTCATGGGCCATGCCCGCGGCGTCATCATCCTCGCCGCCGGCCAGGCCGGCATTCCCGTCGTGAACTACCCCGCCACGCAAATCAAAAAAACAATCACCGGCAACGGCCACGCCGCGAAATGGCAAATGCAAGAAGCCATCCGCAACGAACTCAGCCTGCCGACGGTCCCCGAACCCCCCGACGTCGCCGACGCCCTCGCCATCGCCCTCTGCCACGCCTACCTGAGCCGCATCACGTCCACACCCACCAGCGCCTGAAACACCCCACCTTCACCCCACCGCTTGCGGTTTAGCTCAACCGCAAACGCCCGGCCCAATCGTTAGCCGCAACATCTGCCAACCACCGCTTGCCCACGACCAAGCGCGCAGTCATGCTGCAGTTACCCACCAAGGCTTCCCCAAAGCCTTTCCCCCTCCCACCTCACAGATCTTCCCGCATGCCCGCGCCCATCTCCATGGTCCGCAGCGCCGTTTTCGTGCTCCTGCTTTCGTTGCAGCTCAAGGCCCAAGGGCAAAGCATAAAAATCGTCTCGCCTTCCGACGGCGTAACCCTCGACTCCCCACTCACGGCAAAGCTGCGCTGGACGTACCCCGCCATCAACCCAGCATTCCACCCAACCGCCGGTGTGCGAATTGAAATCTCGCAACACGAAGACTTAAGCCAGCCAATCATCTCGCTCGACCTACCCGAGAATCAAACGTCGTATCGCTTAGCCGCCGCTCCACAAACGATCTACTACTGGCGCATCACTCCGCTCGAAACCACCGGCCCGCGCCCCAACGATGCCATCCACGCCAAGTTCACGACCGGCACTCCGCAAATCAACACGACCGACGACGACCGCATTCGCTACAAAAACCCACGCCGCGGCGCGCACTGGACCGAAATGCGCCCCGTCGAGTTCGACCAAGACGAACCCCTCTCCCCCTGGTTCGACCGCAAGGCAATGCTCGACCCCGCAATGCCGACCTACGACCAGCTGAAGGACCGCCTCCCCGTCCCCATCTTCGACGGCCACCCCGATGCCATCGAAGCCTACAACTACTGCTGGCGCACACTCCTCAGCGTCTGGATGTTCGCCCCCGATGCCCCCGACCACGAAGCCGTCGCCAACATCTGCGGCATCAAAGCCTGGGGCGTATGGGGCAGCACGATGGTCTTTGACACCGCGTTCATCAATCACTTCGCCCGCTACGGCAACCAGGCGTACCCCTTCGTCACCGCGTTCGACAACTGTTACGCTCGCCAACACGAGAACGGTTTCATCTGCCGCGAAACCGACAAAAACAACCGCGAGGTCTACTCGGGTTTCCCTGTAAACCCGCCCCTCTTCGCTTGGGCCGAGTGGGAATCGTATCGCATCACCGGCAACAAGGAGCGGCTAAACCTTGTCTTCCTCCCCATCGTAAAACAATACGAATGGTTCATGACATTCCAGCGCCGCGCGAACGGCCTCTATTGGACCAACGGCCTGCAAGAAGCCGACGACTCGCCCCGCAACCGCCTGATGCACTCCGCCGTCTCCGCAACCTCCTATCAAGCCCTCGCCGCGCTCGATCTCGCCAAGATCGCCCGCGTAATCGGCCGCGACGATATGGCCGCCTTCTTCGAATCCGAGCACAAATCGCTCGGCAAGCTCGTAAATGATCACTATTGGGACGAAGCCCACGGCATCTACAACGATCTCGACGCGAACGACCACTTCATCACCGAGCTACAACCCGGCTCGTTCTGCAAACACGTCCACATGTTCTGGCCGCTGCTCGCCGGCATCGCTCCGCCCGACCGCGTCGAACGCATGGTGAAAGAGCTGAACAACCCCGCCTCATTCAATCGCCGCAACGGCGTCCCGAGCCTTTCCGCCGATAGCGCGGGCTACACCGGCGGCCCCAACGGCACCGGCCAATACTGGTGCGGTGCCGTCTGGCCCTCCGGCGAGTTGATGGTTCAAGAAAGCCTGCGTGCCACTGGCCACGAACAAGACTGGCGCCGCCTCGCCGAAAAATATCTCAACGCCGAGCTCGAAGTCTTCAACAAAGAACACACGATCAAAGAAAACCTCTCGCCCGATACGCCCGTCGGCGCCGGCATGGGCGAGTTCGTCGGCTGGGGCGGCATCGCCCCCGTCGCAAACCTCATTGAAGCCGTCCTCGGCCTCGATATCGACGCCCCCGCCAACGCGATCACCTGGCACATCACTCACACCGAGCGCCACGGCCTAAAAAACTTCCAACTCGGCGACTCAAAAGTCGACCTCACCTGCGACAAAAGAGCATCCGCCACCGACCCCTGCCAAATCACCATTAACAGCACCGGCAATTTCACGCTAAGACTTATCGCCGGCGAAACCAAAGAAGTAAAAATTACCCAAGGCGAACAGCACATCACGCTTCAAGCCGACCGCAAAAACACTTCCCCGTAGCTGGATTCGCAAGAATCCGGCCAACCTAAAACTTCCTAGCAACACAAATCGGAATGAACGACCTCACCCCCATTACCCGCCGCCGACTACTCGGCAACAGCGCCAAACTCGCCGCCGCCGCATTCACCTCCACCCTACTCCCCCCGAACGTCCGCCGCGCTCTGGCAAAGACGATTCCTTCCGATGCGCCCCAAGGCTCCATCCGCGACATCAAACATGTCGTGCTCCTGATGCAAGAGAACCGCTCCTTCGACCATTACTTCGGTACCCTCGCCGGCGTCCGCGGCTTCAACGATCCCACCGCCATGAGGCTTCGCCACGGCAAATCTGTCTTCTACCAACCAGATGCGCACACCTCCGACGGCTACCTGCTCCCGTTCCATCTCGACACCAAAAAAACCAACGCCCAAAAAGTTCCCAGCACGAGCCACGCCTGGGCCACGCAACATAACTCCTGGAACAACGGCAAGATGGACAATTGGCTCAAAGCCCACCGCCACGCCGACGGCGAAAAAGGCCCCTTCTGCATGGGCTACTACAAGCGCGACGACATCCCGTTCCAATACGCGCTCGCCGAAGCCTTCACCATCTGCGACGGCTATCATTGCTCCGTCCTTGGCCCCACCTGGCCGAACCGCCTCTATTGGATGACCGGAACGATCGACCCCGACGGCAAACACGGCGGCCCGGTCATTCAAAACAAAGACAACGATTTTCGTTGGACCACCTACGCCGAGCGCCTTGAAACCGCCGGCGTCAGTTGGAAGGTCTACAATTCTAAAGATCCCCACCCCACCGATCCGGCTCTCGCCGATACGCCTTCCAAACACTATCCCTTCAACTTGCTCGGCCACTTCAAGCAGTTCTACGACTCACCCGACGACTCACCGCTCCGCGTCAAAGGCCTGACGCTGAATAACGGCCACGAATTCGCCGAGCACTGCAAAGCCGACCGCCTCCCCACCGTTAGCTGGCTCATGCCGCCGCGGCTAGCCTCAGAACACCCCGACCACATGCCCGCCGCCGGCGCCGCGTTCGTCGCCGAAACAATCGACGCCATCGCCGCCAACCCCGACGTCTGGGCCAAGACCGCGTTCATTCTCAACTACGACGAAAACGACGGCATCTTCGACCACGTCGCCCCACCCACGCCGCCGCACGGGACGCCGCTCGAGTTCATCAACAACGAACCCATCGGCGGTGGCTTCCGCGTCCCCTGCATCATCGTCTCCCCCTGGACCGCTGGCGGCTGGGTCTGCAGCCAACCCTTCGACCACACGTCGATCCTGCAATTCCTCGAAGTTCTAACCGGCGCACGCGAACCCAATATCAGCGACTGGCGCCGCAAAACCTTCGGCGACCTAACCGCCGCCTTCCGCTTCGACTCCGCAAAATCGGAAGCTCCCAAACTCCCCGACGCCGCCGCGCTGCTCGCCGTGGCAGAAAAACAAGTCGATTTGCTACCAAAGGTCGCGGCTCCCCAATCCCACCAAGTTCACCCTTCGCAAGAAAAAGGCAAACGCAACAGAACAAAAAACGCAAAGCGAACCGTGTAGTTTCCTCGTTCAACTATAAGGCAGATCGAATATTGCCCACGACCTACTGCATCACTTGCGGTTTAGCTTCACCACAAAATCCCAACCCGCACCAAGCATACGGATCGCATCAGGTTCTCGAAACTTGGACCGCCCCAGCGGCAAGAGGCATGAAGAATCCGCTTCCCGTACGCACCTCGCGCAACGTCGCCGCCCAGCGCTTAAAGAACTAGAGACCATCCGCTGAAAGAGACAGCTTCAATCTAGCGCGTTTATCAAGTTCGCGTACTGGGTGGCTGGGGCAACGCCCCAGAGAATCGCGAAGAACTAGGGCGTTGCCCTAGGCGCCCATCGGAACACCGTTGCGAAAAACGCTCTAGTACACAAATGGCACAAGCCGCGCAACTTCGTGCGCGTAGCTTCGATACTGTTCGCCGAACTCGCGGGCAAGCAATTCTTCCTCCCGCCCCATTTTGACAAGATATGCGACGATGATAATCGCCACGCCGATGAACGCATCGCCCGTCTCGGCCACAACCGCGCTCGCAACAAGTGCCGATAAGAAACCCGTATAAAGCGGATGCCGAACGAACCGATACGGCCCGCTGCGCACCAACTCATGGCCTTCCTTGAGTGTGACCATCGCGCTCCAGTTGCGCCCCAGATGCAGCCTGCTCCAAACTGCAAACAACAACCCACAAACGGTCATCGCGAGGCCAACCCACTGCAGCAGCGGGCTCACATACAACGGCCACTTAAAAACACCGGACGCGCTGCCGTGAAAGATGAGATAGATTCCCACGGCTAAGGGAATGACGTGCAGCATCCCCAGCCCCGCACTTTCGGTCGACTTGGTTGTTTTCACAAACCGCCGTGCAAGAATCCAATACCCGGCCCACACGAGCCAACTCAACGCCGCAACTTCAAGAAGATTCATGCTCGGGTTATAAGCCGGGCGTCACCGACCGTCAAATTGGCGTATATTTCGCACCGGTTATTCCAGGTTCTTCGAACCTGTGCCGCCATTGGCGGCAAGTGTCAGGGTCAAACCGCTTCCCTACGACCATTTGCCTCCGTGCTCAAAAAATTGGCTACCCGTTAACAAATCATCAATCGATTACCGCCTAGTCCTTTAGCTCCCCCAGCACCTTCTTCAACTCTTCCACGTCCCCCTTCGTCAGCTTCAGGTACTGAGTGTTCGTGCCGGCACCTCCGAGGTTCTCAAAGGTGTAGACGACTCGCACAGAGTATTTGTCGCCAGCCTGCTTCGCGACTTCTTCGAGAATCCGCTCTCCGAACTCTCGCACATTCTTGACTTTCTGCTCGCCCACCATCCAGAAAATGTTGCCTTCCGTAAGATCGCCAATCTCCAAGCGTTTAAAATCTTTGCGCGGATTGAGAATCACCGCGCCCGTGGTGCCATGGAAGTCGTACACGCCCGCTAGCTCCGGCGTCGAGTCAGTCAGTTGCATACCGAGCACCGCCACCGGTTTGGGCTGAGCGGAGAGCGTGATTGCCTTCAGTCGAACTTCCACATCACTCTTGTCGCTTTCTAATTCGATCGGCATTTCGATTTTTTGCTTAATATCGAACGCGTGCGCGCGAAGCGTCGTTGCCCCCTTGGCCAAACCCTGTAACGCGAACTTGCCATTCGCGTCGGTCACGATCGCCTTACGACAGCCCCCATCCGCAACAATCATCACCCCCGCGACCGGCTTCCCCACATCATCGACCACCCTGCCAGAGAGCTTTTCTCCCGT
>DATBAY010000603.1:0-1714 GCA_036271295.1 Lacipirellulaceae bacterium
AGACGCCCTGCCCGCCCGATCCCTGCAGCGGCTTAATGACGATGTCGCCGCCGTTCTGTTTGGCGAAATGACGGATCTCATTGCGATCGCGCGTGATGAGCGTCGCCGGGCGAACTTCTTCTGGAAAGAGCTGGAAGTACATTTTGTTAGCGGCCAAGGCGAGCGATGTCGGATCGTTGAGCACAATCACGCCGCGTCGTAATGCCGCACGACCAAACATGATGCCGGCCATTTGCGCCCAGGTGCGACGGGCCAGATCCTCGGCCGGATCATTGCGGAGCATCACCACATCAAGGTCGTCGACGGTGATGCGCTCGGATCGCCCATGCGGTCCGCGAAGTTCTTCCAGATAAGTGTCGAGCGATTTGTATTTCGGCTTGGGTGCCGCCCGAGCGCGGGCTCGTACGTAGTCGTCCGGATCGAGCGCAAGATCGCCCGTGCCGATCAGCCACGCCTCATGGCCGCGATTGACGGCAGCCATCGCGAGCCGCGTCGTCGTGTACGTAGGCGACTCGGTTTCAATCTGATTAACAACAAAACCAACTTTCATAGTGGCCAATCCCAGCAGCAAATCATGATTCCAACCGCCAACTAGTCGAAGCGGTTATCACACCGACGCAAGCCGTCGCCCGGCACCGGGCTTTAGGGCATCAATTCCAAAATCTTCATTCCACCGCGAAGCCGTTCGATTCTCTTCTGGGCGGCGGCAGATTCCAAGTACCGGGGCCGCAAAGCGGGGGGCTTTATGATTTCCCGCATACTCAACTCGGTGATAAAGGGCAGATGAGAGGACGCCACTTTGCCGATGAAAAGGGGTTCCAAATCGCCGCCTTCCCGCAAGTAGCGGAGGATTTGCAGCAAACCACGCAGGTAGACCGCGTCCTTCGTCAGCCCACCCCCGCGATACAGGCGCATGGCAATTGTATACGCGGTCCGCTGAGAAAATTCGTAATTTCGGTCCAGGGTGCGAAACGTGTCGATGAACGACGCCCCGTTAAGCATGAGCCGCGCTCCCACGACCCGGGCGGCGAGCACCCGCATGCGAAATCGGCTAAGCCCGCCGACCAAGTACTCTGCCAAGACCGCGAGACCTTCTTGGAATCCGTCGTAACCCGCAAGGCCGACTTCCAATTGGCGAAAGGGCTGATGCTGCCCGTTGTACCGCGTGATGAGGTGAGTGCCAATTTCGTGCTGCAGCAGAGCGTCGACACGACGTCGCGGGATCCTCGTGCGACCACCGATCAAGAGCTGGTCGCCCGACACCATGAGGCCCGCGTACATATCATCGCGCACGGAGACCTTGGCTACAAAGTCACCGCAGCGCTGCTGGTAGTATCCAAGTTCCTCTTGCGCACGTCTGGCAAATTCGGTCGCCGTCAGCTGTCCGCCTTTTGAATCGTCGCCGCTTCGTGTGGGAACTCGGTCGAGCAATTCCTGGGCGTGCTCCAGCAGCCAATCGGAAACGCCACCGTAAACTTGCAGGCTTTCCTGTAGAAAGCGCGGCGTGTCGACGTCGGCGAGCAACGTAATCTGCCGATCGAGCTCATCTTGCTTTTGTCGGAACAAATAGGCGAGCGTCGGGTCTTCGATGCGCTCCACAGGAATTAAGTACAACTGCCGCTTGAGTAGCGCCGGATCAATGGACAACGGGCGATAAAAAAACACCGGCGGCTTTTCGAATCGAGATCGCCGGAACTCACGCCATGCGCTCTCG
>DATBAY010000604.1:0-7135 GCA_036271295.1 Lacipirellulaceae bacterium
TCGACGAACCTCCGGATCCTTGAACGAGCAGGCGCTGCTGGCGGAGCCTCCCGTGGCGCTGGGTCGAACGTGGTGCGACCACGTGAATCAACCACAAACGGAAGCAGAACTCGCGGCGATTCGTCGGGCCGTACAACGCGGGCAACCGTTTGGGGGCGAAGCCTGGCGCGAGAAGGTAACGAAGCAGCTCGGGCTCGAGCACTCTTTCCGCCCCAGAGGTCGGCCGCGGAAAGAACCCGAATTACAAAAAGAATGACTCCCGTCCCCCTTTTTTCATCTTAGTTAAGGGTTGCGTATGACGCCTTGGAGTGCGCGAGAATCGTTTGACGTGCTGGTTGTTGGCAAGCGGCTCGCCGAGTTTTTATTGGCGATTGCGGTGTACTGCGTGGCGGCGGGGGCCGTCATTCGGTACTTCGAGCTGCCGGCCGTGAATTGGGGGAGCGCGACGGCACTTATCAACACGGTAATCTTGAGCTTGCTGCTGAGCTTCAGGAACAACGCGGCATATCAGCGGTGGTGGGAAGCGCGGGGGCTGTGGGGAAAGCTCGTCAACGATAGCCGGAATCTGGCAGCGAAATGCGCGGCGTTTGTGCCGGCCGAGGTCGTCGCGAAGTCGCGAGTGAAAGAGGCGTTGGTTGGATTTGCAGATGCGTTGCGACGGCATTTGCGCGGCGAATCGCCCAGGCTGAATGAAATCGCGGGATTTGAGAATGAGCGCGGCGATCCGCCGCATGTGCCGCTATTTTTAGCTGGGTGGTTGTTTGAAGAAGTGGCGAAGTGGAAGCAGACCGGCGTGATCGATCAGGCCACGTTGTGGATTCTCGATTCTCACTTGAGCGGGCTGCTCGACGTGTGCGGCGGGTGCGAAAAGATTCGCAATACGCCGCTGTCGCCTTCGTATAAAGGTTTGCTGCGGACGGGACTCGTGCTGAACGTGCTGGCCGAGCCGTGGCTCACGGTGCCGGAAACTGGGTTTTGGGCGCTGCCGGTGTTCGTGCTGGTGTGCTTCTTTTTGTTCGGCGTCGAGTTGATCGACTCGATCGTCGAGGAACCGTTTGGCAGCGAGCGCGATGATCTGGATTTGGATCGGTATTGCGCTACGATTCGGGACGGGGTGGGGATGTTGATTTAGGGATCGCAGTGGAACGACTGCCTCTTGGTTCAAGAACCGGTACTGCCCGAGGCGCGCTCCGCTCTCGCGTCGCGGCTAAACGAATCAGCCGGCTTGGAGGCCGCGGTCGACGGCGTCTTGGTCGCGGCTGTAGACGGCGAGCGTGGCTTCGTAGGTTTCTCGCGAGATTTCCCACTCGGGCTTGTCGTCGGTGTGGGCGTTGCAGTGGGCGACGAGCAGGCGATAGAGGAATTTGAACAGGTGGCGCGGCACCCGAAGCGTGCGGAACGATTCGATCAGGCGGGTGTCGGTGATTTGGTCGTCGAGCAGTGAGCGGAGGGTGGGCTGTTTGCCGTTCGCGCCGCAGCTCTTGATGCGAGCGTTAGCGAGGTCGTAGAGGGCCTGGCCGGTCCACTCGAGCGACGGAACCAGATTTTGCTTGTCGATGCGGGCGCGTTGGTAGAAGTCGCGGTCTTCGCGCTGCATGAAGTCGGCGAGCTCGCGCGGTAGGAGCAGCTTGAGGCCGAGGCCGGGTTGTTTGAGGAATTTGTTGTCGAGCATCGACCACACGAGGGCTCGCATGCGATCGACGGAGCCGGTGATAAGGTGAGGTTCGTCAACGCGGTCGACGAGGACGACGATGCCGTCGCAGCCGAGCGAGCGGAGAACGCCTTGGAATTTTGCGAGGAGCTCGAAGCGATCGTCGGTGCGTTGCGATTCGGGGAGGGGTTGGCCGTCGATATCGCGCTTTGGGAAACGCATCAGCAGGCGGCGGAGGGCGCCGGTGTGCGGTTTGAGCACACGGACATTGCGGGCGACGCGGCGGGCGACCCACAGCCATTTCCAGACGCGGGCGATCCAGGGCACCCAAGCGAGGAAGACGATCAGGTAGGGCCAGGGCGTGACGAGCCAATCCCATTTCTGAGAGTAGATCGTGATGCCCACGACGGCGGCCGTGACGGCGATGCCGATGAGGCGGTCCCACCAGGATGTCCACGTTTGATAGCGCAGTTTGCGGCGTAGTTTGCCCCAACGCGCGACGACGTTTTCGCGAGTGGAGTTATCGTACGTGGCGACGAGTAGCAGGAGGTCGCGCTTTTGGTGGCGATCGAGTGAGCGGAGGCGATCGGGGCTGATTTGGTTGGCGTCAGGGCCTGTGGGTTGCGAGACGTTAAGCAAACGGTCCACGAGGCTCGTGACTCCGAGCGCGAGGATGGCGTCCATGTGGTCCCAGAGTTTCCATTCGCTGAGGACCTTGGCCGGGTCGCGCTGTTTGCGAGCGCTGAGCCGGTCGGCGAAGTGGTCGAGGAACGGGTTGAAGTCGTCATATTCGATGACGAACAGCTGACCGTTCTCGGGGCGGGCGTTGTGCAGCGCGATGCGGCCGACCATTTGCATCCGCATGGCCGTTTTGCCGGCGCCCTTTTCGCCGAAGACGATCGAGGTCGCGGGGTCGGAGGGGTTGCCGTAGACCTTGTCCCACGCCGGGTGATACGTGAGGTTGCGGCAGCGTTCTTTGAAGACGGGGTCGGACTGCGCGTCTTCCTCGGCAAAAGGATTGACCGCGATGCCGTGGTGCTCGAGCAGTTGTTGAACGCGCATGATGGCCTGGGCAGGATGGGAGGGGCGGGAGTCTGCCCAAGTATAAGCGACTGCTGAGGATGGGGCGAACTGCCCCCTTTGACAACAACGGAGTGAGGCGGCGCGACCGGTCCAATCGCGCGATGCAGACGGCAGGATCGCGCCAATCGTAATCTGTAGAAGAAGTTGGGCGCAACAAAAAAGGCCGCCGGTTGGGAAGAGCTCCAACCGACGGCCAAGGCAACGTGCGCCTCTGCTATTCCCCCCGATCCCCTAGAACCCGACAGTGAGCGTTACGCCGCTGTGGTAGTGATGGTGCTGATGGTGCGTAGCGACAATCACCGGTCGAACCGCGGCATAGGAACTTGGGTAGTAAACGACTTGCGGCGGCGCGTAGTAAGAGACGACCGTGGGATAATACGCAGCGCGATACGTAGGACCGTAACCGTAATCGCAACCGTGAGCGCTGGCCGCGCTGCTAATCCCAAAAGTTCCAACTCCCATAACTGCCAACATCGTTACTCCGAGCAACATGCGTTTGAACATCTGGCTTCTCCTGAGACGCGTGGTGCGTCCTTCCTTGAATTTGGCAGTGACGTCCCGCGAAGCTGCGCGGGGTTATTTGCCGTTCCACCTTAAAGCAGTAGGTGTGCCAGTTTTTTAACTTGTTATGGAAGCCCCTTCACAATAAGCACTTACTGCAGCGTGGCCATTTCGAAGTTCATGGCGCAAAAAAATGAGCGCCGTCTTTTGGACGACGCTCTTAAATTATTTTGATAACACGCGTCCGTTATAGCCCAACTGAGACCGAGACGCCGGGCGAACCGTAGTAGACGGCCGGGCCGCCATAGTACGGCGCGTAATACGGAACCGCGGCGGGCGCAACGACGTATGGTCCACCGTAAGAGTAGGACCGGTATGAGCGGTATGGGGCATAGTAGTAACCGCCGCGGCGTGGGCCGTAGTAGTAGGCCCGGCTGGCGTAGGGGCCACCACCGTAATATCCTCTCCACGCTTGTGCCGGAGTGGTGAACGACAAACCGGCCGTCATTAGAGCGGCCACGAAAGTCAGCGTCAGTGCGATGCGCTTGAACATAACTACCTCCAACATGTCAAAGTTTCCAATTGTTGCGGATCATCGGTCAGTTTGACCGGTATTTCGCAGAGGCTGAGAGCTTTGCGTGCAGCCCGCGTGCCGAAACAGGGTGCGGTGCGTCGCAATGTCGTAAGAATATTGGCGAAGTAGTACGACGTTCGAACTTAATGTTGCCAGCGCTGTTTGATTGCTAGCAGCTCGTTGCGCTGGGGGAGAGATTTGTAGTACGGGTCGAGCGGGTAGCAGCCCGAGATGAGACCGTTGCGGGGGGCGGTAGTGCAATCGCTAAAGGTGCGGCAGATTTGTTTGCGAGCGAGCGGGCGGCCGGCAAGGGTGTCGGCGGGGAGTTCGGGGTAGGAGAGGACCACTCGGCCGAGGCCGACGAAATCGGTCCAGCCTGCGCGGACGGCGGCTTGAGCGACGTTGGGCAGATAGTCCTGTAGGTAGCTATAACCGGTGCCGACGATGGGGATGTTCGGGAGCGCGGCTTTGCATTGGCGGACGACATCGATTTGGCGCCAGACGCCGACGAGCGGATCTTCAGGTGGTTGGTAACCATCGAAGGGCGGGAAAATGGCGGGCCGTTGCAGGTGAGGATTGTAGTAGGGGCTGCCGCAGGAAAGGTTGATTGCGATGACGCCCTGGGCGGCGAGGATACGTATGAGTTCAAGCGGTTCGGTGAGATCGAATTTCAGTGGATTGTCCGCGTCGACGCCGAATCCGAATTCGTAGGGCAGGAGATTACCGTAATCCATTGGGCGGCCGACTTCGCGGCTCGTGGCGTAGGGCACGGAGTCGAAGACGCTGAGGCGAACTCCGACGCCGAGACCCGGGATTTCGTTGTGAATGCGATCGATGATCGTCGTCAGCACGCGCGAGCGGCCGGCGAGGTCGCCGCCGAAACGGCCGGGGCGTCGGCGGGCGCTGAGGAACTCGTGCAACAAGTATCCGTGGCAGGCTTTTACGTCGACGAATTTGAAGCCGACTTCGTAGGCTAGTCGGGCTGAATTTACGTAGTCGTCGATGAGGACTTCGAGTTCCGTATCGGTCCAGACGATCGAATCGTCGAGTGGGTCGATTTTGAATTTGGCATCGAGCAGCGGATGGTGGTAGGCGATTCGTGGTGCGCTGTGGTGGTGGTCGTCGGGTTTGCAGAAGCGGCCGGAGTGGGTGAGTTGCAGGCCGACGAGGAGGCCGTCGAGTGTGCCGAAGGATTGGCGATGGACCTGCTGAAGTTCGTGCAATAGCGAGGCGAGGCCGGCGCGGTTGGAGTCGATGGCGCGCGTTTGGTTGGGGTTTGCGCGGCCGTCGGGGCGGATGGCGGCGGCTTCGCCACCCCAGATGAGTTTCGCTCCGCTGCGGCCGAAGTTTTGCCAACGGCGGAGCGTGTGGGCGGTGGGTGAGCCGTCCCGGTTGGCGTCCCAGCCTTCCATAGGGTGGATGCACCAGCGGTTAGCAACCGTGATGCTCCCGACTTGCATGGGTTGGGCAAGCGGCGAACCCTCGGCCGCGGAGAGGATGCGGTCGTCGATCGGCAGCGAGAGGCCGAGCTCAGCGAGGCGCGCGCGGAATGCCGTTAGATCTTTTAGCTGCGCGACTTTGGGATAATTGGTCTTTTCGGACATCATCGCGAGTGTTGTATTCGTGGGGTGGTTCCACCGAATGTATCACATGCCGTGCTATGCGTCCGCTTTGGGCATGCGGAAGGCGGCGGGTTGGCGGCCGTCGATCTCGGTGAAGTTGTATTCGCGGGCGCGGACGGCGCGGCCGAGATACTCGGTCGATTCGGTGATGCTTAAGTCGAAGGGATGGGCGGCGTGGGCAGCCAATATGCGTTCGGTTCGCATGAATCCGGGGGCGAGAGCGACGGCCGAGACATTCTTCGACGTCGGCATCAACCGTGTGATCGCAGCGGACTGCCATGCCACGGCCGCTGCGGGCGGTGACTTCGTCGGCGGTGTCTTCGATCGTGCCGGGGAGGTTGTCGACGGCTGGAGTGCCGCGCGTTGTACGACCGGTGACGTAGACAGTCGCGCGGGCTTCACCCAGGACGGCAGCAATCGCTCGGCGAGCGCCGCGACTGGCGCCGGTGACGAGAGCAACTTTGCCTGAGCGTGTTTGCATGGCTCGAAACTAACCATTGGCTAGCGCTTTTTGAATAGCCAGCCGCGGAAGTAGGGCGTATCGAGGATTGCAGTGTTGCACTCGAAGCCGGCTGCTTCGGTTGTTTGTGTCATCCAGGTGGCGGTTTCGGGGAAGTCGGATTCGAGGACGTGAGCGCAGGCGACGGCGCGTTGGTCGGGCGTGAGGGCCGTCCAGTCGCGATCCATATCTTGCGTTAGTCGCTGAAGATAATCTTCGCGAGAATCTTCGGGACGACGGACGGCGTCGATCCAAATTAACGTGCCGCCGGGAACGAGTACGCGGAAGCAATCGGCGAGGAGGGCGATCTTCGCGTTGGATGAGAAATGATGGATTGTATAGCTCGCGAGGATTGCCGTCGCTGATTCGGAGGCGATGCTGCGGAGGAACTCGGCCATGTTGCCGGCGACGACTGAAGCTCGGCCGGGCCAGATGGCGATGCGCTTTTGGGCATCTGCGACCGACGCTTCAGAAACGTCGACGCCGTGGTACTCGGCGACATTTGCCTCTGCGAACGCATGCGTCGCGAGCCAGGAATCGCCGCATCCGAGATCTACGATACGGAGTGGTGGCGATTGCTCTTTGGCCCACGCGGCGAGCTTTGAGACGAGCTCGGAGTGGAACATGTAGCCACCTTCAACGACGGCGTCGTACATCGAGCGTTGTTCAAAGGTTTGTTTGACGCGGGCGAAGGAAGGTTCGGACATCGTTGGCGATCGAATCTGGCGGTGAGCGGTGACTCCATTAGAGTAATGGGGTTCAATATAAACGTCCAATCAAGAAATGGCTTGATGTAGACGATTCACAACTGCAAAATCATTCGCTATGCCCGAGATATCCCGATTTCTTGGCGTCGTCATTCGCATGTATTATCGCGATCACGCGCCGCCACACTTTCATGCTGCGTATGGTGAATTTGAGATTACGGTTGAGATCGAGACCGGAGCTATTAGCGGCCGATTTCCGCGTCGGGCCCAAGCGGCTGTGCTAGAATGGAATGAGTTGCATCGCGACGAGCTACTGGCGGATTGGGACCGCGCTCGCGAGGAACGACCACTAGAACGAATTGAGCCATTGGAATAATAGCGATGATTTTGCACATTGATCGCGCCGAGTATCTAGGCGAACACCGCGTGCATCTTTGGTTCAACGATGGCACGGATGGCGATGTCGACTTGGCAGGCGTCCTCACTGGTCCGGTGTTT
>DATBAY010000605.1:0-6705 GCA_036271295.1 Lacipirellulaceae bacterium
GCGGCGAGCGCCTTGGCGAAAATCAGTTCGTAGCCACCGGCCGGCGGCTAGAAGATGTCGAGGACGAAGTGGGCCCCTCGGTAATACGGTCGTGCGGTCGGGTATTCGTTGAACCAATGACGGTTGTAAACCGGGATTCGCATTTCGGCAGGGTAACGGTAGTACAAGCTATCTGCGCTGCGGTAGTACTCGTTGCCCCAGAAGTTTTGCGGGTAGTAAACGTACGGATAATGGTAGAAGCGTTCCCAATCCGTACTGCTGTAGCTTCCGCCCCATGAGCGGCCATACGCTTGTTGAGCGTGTGCCGGTCGGGCCGACGACAAAACGGCGAGCAGCACAGCTGCACCGACCGCGAAATAGATCCGACGGATCATCTCAATCCCCCCTGAGTCGAATGCGGAGTATGTGGCGGCTCGCAGGGCGAGCACAGTCCACCGCCCGTGTGTCGGCGTCGGTAGTAGCATCGACCGGCATTATAAACCGGAATGAATGAAAATCCGGTACAACCGGCACGACCGGACCCGGAAAGGACGCTGGCGCGTTAAGGTTTGCGGGTTGGGGTGGGGTTGCCGACGGCCGGATGATTCGTCGACGAAGCTACTAGGGCTTTTTGGCGTCGACGAGTTCGCGTTCCCATTCGTCCATGAGGGGCCAATCGATGGCGCAGGTGCCGAAGTCGGCCATGTGGAGATAGGTTTCGAGGCGTGCTATCGTGCGATCGATTTGCTGGTTGTCCTTGCGGAAGACGGGGCCGTGGCTGGGTAGCAGCCATTCGACGTCGCTGGAACGGATGCGCTGCAGCGACTTGATGAAGTCCGGAATGCTGCTGCCATGGTGAGCATCGATAGCACCGACGCAGCCGTCACGAAACAGGTTGTCGCCGGAGAAGAGCAAGTTGCCGAGGCGGAACGAGAGCTGGCCGGTGGTATGGCCGGGCGTGTGCCAGACTTCGAGCTCGAGTTTTCCGACTTTGATCCGATCGCCATCGTCGACGAGCCTCTCGACCTTCACCGTGGGCATCGCCAAGTGGATGTCTTGGGCGGCGATTTCGGCGTAAGTCATGAGCTTGTCGCCCGTTTCGAGCGGCTTGGCAGCGGACGGGTGACAAGTGACCGTCGTTTTGAGAATTTGCTTGGCTTTCGCGAATCCTTGGATGTGGTCAACGTCGGCGTGCGATGCGATGAGGGTGACACACTTAGAGAACGGGAAGTCAAGCTGGCGGATGATTTCGAGGCACTCATCGACGGCATCTTCATAGCCGAGGTCGATGAGGGCCCAGTTGTTGTCGTCATCGTAGAGGAGATAGACGCTGCAACTGATTCGATGCCGCGCTTGATAATTCAGCTCGATGACATGCGGGAACAGCGGTTGACGCTTCAAAACGGCCATGCAAATCCTTCGCTTCTACGGCTTCGCCGGATCGTGGATGATAGAGTTTTGAGGTGGCGTTCGCAACCTTCGGAAGGAGTGTGGTGGCCGCACCTACGAGGCTTGGAGTTGGCTTGATGATTCTCGCTCTCAATAAGGATTTGTGAAGTATTCGTGCTTATTATGCGCCGAGGCTCGCGGTCAAACCGCAGCGGTAATCTGGATAGGCGAGCGTGACGCGGAGCTCGTTGAGCATTCGTTCGTTTGAGATGCGCCGACTGCTCGCGGCTCGTTGTGCCCGTGGCGAGTTTGGATTGGGCGCGATAAAGCTCGGCGGCGGCATCCCAATTTGGCGAGCAACTTCGCTGTAGTATTCGCCGCGCTCGACAGGGTGGCCGTCGCTGGCGCAGTAGATGCGAGGGCCGGGGTTTGTCGTTAAGAAATCTTTCGGATCGAACTTGGCGGCAGCGACGACGACATCGGCGGCGTCGTCGACGTAAATGAGATTTAGATAGCCGGTGCTGATGGCGGGAATCGGTTCGCCGCGGTGAAGTTCGTCGAGGAAGGGGACGCGCCCCGGCCCGTAGAGGCCGGCGAGCCGGAGGATTACGCCGCGCGTCTTTAGCGAACTTGCGGCGAGTAGCTGCTCGGCGGCGAGGGAGGCGCGGCCGCCGTCGCGTTGGGGGTCGGTGGGTGTCGTCTCATCGACCCAGTCGCCATCGCCGGCGCCGTAGACGCCGGTGGTGCTGATGTAAATGAAGCGGCTCACGTTGGAATCGAGTGCGGCCAGCACATGGCGGACGCCGCCGGCGTACACTTCTTCGATGGACGAGCCTGGAGTCGTTGACTTTCGATCGTAACCGACGGAGTAGAGGACGGTTTCCGCTTTTGGCAGTTGGCGAAGCGATTCGGATTTCGTTATGTCTGCGACAATCGCTTCGTAGCCAGTGCGTCGAAATTCTTGGGCTCGTTCGGCGCTGCGGGTGATGATCGTGACGCGATGTCCCGAGTTCTTCCAGCGTTCAGCGACGCGCTGGCCGAGGTAGCCGCAGCCGAAAATGAGTTTTGTTGTTGTGGACAAAATGCTCGTACTTGCGGAGCGTGAGGAAATTACATAGCCGGACCGCCAGGCGGTCCGGACCCGGAGGGCGTGGCCCTCCGGCTATTGGCCGTGGTGGTAAGTTGGCGTACGTTTTCTTTGCACGTGACGGGGATGATTTGACATTTCAATCGATGGCTCCGGGATCCGTTTGTCCGCGAGCTCCGGCTTCGAGATAAGCGGTGAGCATAATTTGAGCGGCGATTTGGTCGCGGCGGGCCTGTTTCTTTTTCTTCGTGAGGTTCGCCATGCCGAGAATTCGCTCGGCTTCGGCCGTTGTGAAGCGTTCGTCGAAGTACTCGACGGGAACGTCCGTTGTGTTGGCGAGCCAGTCGCCGAATTTGCGGGCCTCGGCGGACTTTTGGCTCTCGCCGCCGTGGAGATGGACGGGCAGACCCACGACGAACCGGCCGATGCGTTCCTCTTTGGCGAAGGCAGCGAAATAATCGGCGTCTAGCTTCGGTGAGCGGCGGGTGTAGTTTTCGAACGGGCCGGCGATGCCGACTTCGGTGTCGGCCAGTGCGATGCCGATGCGGACGGTGCCGTAGTCGATTCCTGCGATGCGCATAAGAGGAATTTTAGATTAACCGCCAAGGCGCAAAGAACGCCAAGTAAAGAATAAGACGACCATTGTTCGAATCTCGGCTTTCATCGCGCCTTGGCAGTTTGTTTTGATCGAACTTTTTATAAGTAATCGGCCCAACCCAGTTCTTCCAGTTTCTTCACCACCTGGCGGATTTGTTCTTCGCTGTGCTTGTCGGCCACGAGCGTGGCGTTCGGCGTGTGGACAATGATGCAGTCCTTCATTCCGAGTGTGACAATTAGGTGGTTGCCGTGGCCGCGGACGATCGTGCCGCTGGTGCTGAGGCCGAGGTGGGTGCCGATGATCGTGTTGCCGTCCGCGTCGCTGCCGGCAAGGCGGGCGAGCGACTGCCAGCCGCCGAGGTCGTCCCATTCGAAAGGGGCTTCGATGACGGCGACGTCAGTGGCGTGTTCCATGACGGCGTAGTCGATCGAAATTGGTTCGATCGCGGTGAATTCGCGCTCGAAGACGGCGTCGCGATCTTTGGTGTCCCACGCGGCGACGATTTTTTCGAGATGGGAGAGCATTTCCGGCTGTCGTTTGCGGAGAGCATCGAGAATCGTCGCGGCACGCCAGACGAAGATCCCGGAGTTCCAGTAGTATTCGCCCGAGTCGCAGTACCGCTTGGCGGTCTCGGCGTTGGGTTTTTCTTTGAACTGTTGGACGCGGAAGGTGGGAGGGCGAGGCTCCTGCCGAGCTTGGGGTTTCGGCTCAGCAGGAACTTCGCCCTCCCGGATCGGTTGGCCGCGATGGATGTAGCCGAAGATTTCGGCGGGATAGGTGGGTTTGATTCCGAAGGTGACGATGCGGTTGGGTGCAGCGTCGACGAGTGCGGCGGCTTGCTGGATGGTGGCTTGAAATTTTTTGGCGGGTTCGATGACGTGGTCGGCGGGCATCACGACCATCGTGGCGCTCGCGTCGTTCCGGCTGACGAGCAGCGCGGCCAGGCCGATGCAGGGGGCGGTGTCGCGCTTGCAGGGTTCGCCGACGGCTGCGGGGGCGGGAAGCTCGGGCAATTGAGCGCGGACGGCGTCGACGAGGCGCTTGTTAGTGACGACCATCCGACGATCGTGTGGTACCAAATTGCCCAATCGGTCGAGCGTTTGGCGGAGCATCGTTGTTTTGCCGACGAGCTGGAGCAGCTGCTTGGGGGCGTCGTTGCGGCTGGCGGGCCAAAATCGGGTGCCGGTTCCGCCGGCCATGATGATCGCGTGGAGCATGTGAGGAGGTAGTCGGGACGGTTGGATGCGAGTAATTCGGGGTGCGTGGGATGGTTCAGCTAAACCGCAAGCGGCTCGCGAGTGTTTAGCATACTTAACAATTCGGTCGTGGCCGAGGCGGGGTCGGGGACGTTCGTTATTGCGCCGCTGACGGCCACGCGCGATATTCCTGTGGCAAGAACGTCGTTAAGGTTGTTTGCGGCGATTCCTCCGATGGCGAAAATTGGGAGCTGGGTTTCGCGAGCGACTTCGCGGAGGTATTCAAGTCCAGCGAATTCGGCGAACGATTTAGTGGTCGACGTAAATATGGGACCGGCGCCGAGATAGTTGGCGCCGTCGAGAACGGCGGCGCGGGCTTGATTTATGTTGTGCGTCGAGACGCCAATGAGCATGCGTGGTCCGACAATCGTGCGGGCGTCCTTTACGCCTAGATCTTCCTGTCCCAAGTGAACGCCATCGGCCCCGACGGCGGCGGCAATATCGGCCCGATCGTTGACGATGAAAAGTGTCGAAGTTCCTTGCGTAATCTGACGGAGAAGACGCGCTCGATGGATGAGGTCGCAATCGTCGAGGTTTTTATCGCGCAGTTGGATCATTCCGATGCCAGCAGCGACCAGCGATTTGACGACTGTTTCGAACTCGATTGCAGACGATCGGCCGTCGACCAGCACGCAAAGCGTGACACCCTGGAGCGAAGCGCGGCTGAGGCGATTCTGGTCGATCGCTTTTTCGAGCGTGTAGAGTCGGTAGCGGAGGGATTCGCATTGGCCGGCAAAATTCGTGCTCACGATCTTGCCGTATTCTTCCAGGCTACGGAGGGACTGCTCGGCGCGTTTGAAGCTGGCAGCGCATACGTCCCACGCATCGAGGCGTTCCGATTCGGCGACTGTCGAGATTTGCGTGCCGACGTCGCGCTGGGTGTCGCGAGCGGCGTGGCGGTCGGTGGAAGTGATGACTGCCGAGGCGGCAGCTAGATCGTGGCGAAGCGTTTTCGCATTCTGCGTCAGAAACGAGTCATCGAGGACAAACCGGGCGTAGTCCTCGATCACGCGCAGGCCTTCCGTCGCACGGTTGAGCGAGGCATCCAAAATCCGTAGCACGGGAATCTGCGACATGCGTCCAATTGCGGGACTTAGCTATCAATGAAATGACATCAAAACCAGCGTTCATGTTCGATCATAAGGGCGGGCATGGATATCGGATAGCACTGGCCGGGCGGCCTGCGAAGCCGTAACTCTATGCGGCCCTGTCACTTGCCTTGAATGCGGGCAATTCCGGGGCTACACTTTGTCAGGCTCTGCCGTTGGCGCGGAACGAGGTTCGGCGTCAAATCGGCGAGACTTGTTTTGGGATGGGGACTCGCTTCTCGTGTCGCGATCGTTTTTTGACCGAAACCTTTTCTGGCCGATGGGCAGGATTTCAGTCGAAAAACAATCCCGACCCCGTGCGCTGCCCCATTTGACTGGACGCATACAATTGTGCGTACTGGCAGAGAAACCCCTTCGGGAATGCTTTGCTAGCTGCTTACACCGGAGACTTACATGTACGAACGATTTACCGACCGTGCCCGGAAAGTGATGCAGCTCGCCAACCAAGAGGCGCAGCGTTTCAATCACGAGTACATCGGCACCGAGCATGTGCTGCTGGGCCTGATTAAAGAAGGCAGCGGGGTGGCTGCCAACGTGCTCAAGAATCTCGACGTCGATTTGCGGAAGATCCGCCTCGAAGTCGAGAAGCTCGTCCAAAGCGGGCCAGACATGGTCACGATGGGCAAGTTGCCGCAAACGCCGCGGGCTAAAAAGGTCATCGAATACTCGATGGAGGAAGCCCGCAACCTGAACCATAACTACGTGGGCACCGAGCACATTCTGCTTGGCTTGCTCCGCGAGCAAGAGGGCGTTGCGGCCCAAGTGCTCATGAACCTGGGCCTCAAGCTGGAAGAAGTCCGCGAGGAAGTTCTCAACTTGCTTGGTCACGGGATCGAAGGCGCCGAGGGCACCGAGCGTGGTGGCCGTGGTGGCGTGGGCGAAGAAGGTGGCGAAGGCCGCAAGAGTCGGAGCAAGACGCCGGCGCTCGATAGCTTTGGCCGCGACCTCACCGAGTTGGCTCGGCAGAAGAAGTTGGATCCGGTGATCGGCCGCGAGAATGAGATTGAGCGGGCGATTCAAATCCTCAGCCGCCGTACAAAGAACAACCCGGTGCTGCTCGGAGAAGCCGGCGTTGGGAAAACGGCTATCGTCGAAGGCTTTGCCCAACGCGTGATCGAAGGCGATGTGCCCGAGCTGTTGCTCGATCGCCGGATCGTCGTGCTGGACTTGGCGATGATGGTCGCCGGTACGAAGTACCGCGGTCAGTTCGAAGAACGCATCAAAGCGGTCATGAACGAAGTCCGCCGAGCAAAGAACACGATCCTGTTCATCGACGAACTTCACACG
>DATBAY010000606.1:0-6389 GCA_036271295.1 Lacipirellulaceae bacterium
ACGTTCGTCAGCGTTATCTCTTTCCTGGGCACCGGTCTGCACCTGCTGCCAGGCTGCAATCATTTTCACGATCTCGGCCTTTCGAGTGATTCACGTGCCGATTCGCGGCATTTCAGCGCCGCCACTCATAGCGACGATGACTGCGATGACGACTGTCCGATCTGTCGATTTATTGCGATCCCTTGGGCGCTCACCGCGCCGCCCGCAATTATAGATTGCGGCGTCCATTTTGAGCCCGTTGCTGAGGCTCTAATAATTTCTCCGGCACTTGTAGTTGCCCGGCCTTACGGCGCGCGAGCACCGCCGCATTCGCTCCTGTTCGGATAGGCCATTCTCGACTTCGACCATGAATGCTGCGCGCTTTCCACGCGCTGCTTCTGATTGATGTGACTTTCGCAATGCACCGTTGAGGCATCGCCATGCGCATCGCGCGCTTGGTATGCACTGGCGCACGCAGCCAAAACTTCGCCGGCCAAGGGCTGAAGACAACAGCGGTCCGACCAAAAACCGTTGCCTTCACGCCCGGCCGGCGAAGTGTGCACGCGCGACCCAAGGCGAATTCATGATCGCGATTTACCATTCCACCAGCCCATTGCGCGAAAGACGCTCATTTCGGTGTAGCGCCATTCGTCGACCCGGCTTTACGCTGGTCGAGCTGCTGGTGGTAATCGCGATCATTGGCGTTTTAGTCGCGCTGTTGTTGCCGGCAATTCAGTCCGCCCGGGCTGCCAGCCGGCGCGTGCAGTGTGCCAACAACATGCGCCAGATCGGATTGGCGATTCACCAGTATTGCGATACTCACAAAGGTCTCTTTCCGATGATGCAACATAACATTGCTCAAAGCGACGTGCCGAAAACGTGGATATACGTTTTGGCGCCTTACATGGAAAGCGTAGACGCAGTGCGCTTGTGTCCCGAGGACCTCAAGCGAATCGAGAACCCGGCTTACACCGATTCTTCGGGCAACGTCGTGGAAGCTCGGCCAACAAGCTACGCGATGAATGGCTACCTTCGCGCCGAGGGCTTCAACCCCGCCGGGCCAACGCCGGGTTTCGTGACGCGGTTCTCGCAACTAACGGAGACTCACAAGACGATCGTGATGTTCGAGGCCGGCAACGGAGTCGATAGCACGAAGGACCATGTGGAATCCCCCGACTGGTTCGATGAATCGAACATGAAGCGCAACGCGACGGAGCAGGCGGTTTGGCAGGATGTGCAAGGCGAGGTCGCGGTCGATCGGCATCACGGAACTTCTGCGAACTATCTGTACGCGGACGGTCACGTCGATTCGATCACTGCCGACCAAATCCAAGAATGGTGCACCGAAGGCACCAACTTTGCCATTCCGCAATGAAAAAACTTTCATAGCCGGGGTCTGTGGACCTCGGTCGGAATATCGGCCGTCCTCTGAGGACAGCTACTCAATCGATTTACATAAATTCTACTTTGGAGTTGTCATAATGCTTGAATATTCACGCTGCCGCGGCCGCGCCGAAATCTTCCTATTGCTGTTCGTTGCCTCCGCATGGCCTGCCATGCGAGCGCTGGCCACCGACAGCGATACGTTTGTCACCAACGTTGGCGGCAAAGTCACGATCGGCGGAGCCAACAATCTGGAAGAAGTCGATGAGAACTTCGACCTCACCTCGCAGATTTTCTACAGTCCGATGCAGCCCGGTTTCCCGCCGTTCGAACCGCACGATTTTGGCAACGATGACCCCGGCTTTTTTGCCCTGGGCAGCGATCGCGTGGCCGATTTTCCGTCGGGCACATCGCCTTTGCCGGCCGGCGCGAGCGTTACCGTCCACATTCCGAACTTCACAGTCGCTGGCAACACCGACAAACTGTTCTATTGGGACGGCGCCGGAGCTGTGAATTTTCAGCCTATCTCGACCACCCAACCGGGAGTTGCGCTCGCAATCGGCGCGAACCCACTTGGCCCCACGAGCAGCCCGAGTAGCGGTGATACGAGTTTCGGCGCGCTTCACCAGCATCCCGGCTTTACACTCGACAACGGAGGAGCCGGCGTTCCTGCCGATGGCGTTTACCTCAATGCCGCCAACATCAGCGTCACGGGGCTGACGGATTCCAAGACGTACTACAACGTCTGGGTCATCGACTCGCTGATCAACGATGGAGACAAAGTCGAGGACCTTCGCGATGCGCTCCTCACGCACGCCGATCCGCCAATCGTCGACGGCAAGGACTTCAGTTTCGTGAATCACGCCATCGGTTACGTGCAGAGCAATCTGGTTTCTGTGCCCGAACCAACTACGGCGACACTAATCAGCGTTCTCGCATTCATTCCATTCCTTTCGACCAGCCGGCGACGAAAGTCGGCGGTTTGCTCGTTCGGTGGAAGGAGTTAATTCCCATGAACTGCAGGACCGCTTTGCTAACTGTGGTAAACATCGCTGTTGCGTTGGGTGTGGTGCCCGGGACTGCCCGGGCACTGCACCTCGATGTGCTTAGCCAGCAACAGAACGGACGACTCGTCACGGGAACCGGCGATTTCGACCACGACCTGTGGACGCTTGGCCTACGAGTCTTTCACCGCGACTTCGACAGCACTTACGCCATCAACAACCCCGGCTTCAACTCGATCGGCGCCGGGTCGCCAGACATGCCGGCAGGCGCTTCGGCACTTCCGGCAAATCAACCGCTCTCGTGGGATTTTCTCCCGATGACGATCAACAACCTTTCGGCAAACCTGTTTTACTGGAACGGTCAGGATTCCGATGGCGTGCCCGGCTTTACGCCGGCCGATGTGAAATTCGGCGCACTTCCGACTCCCGCGTACACACTTACGTTGTTCGACCTAAACAACGCGGCGCACGCTGTGGATGGAACCAACACGCTTGTTCCCGGCGGCGTTATCGACAACACCGCTTCCGACGGCTTTATGCATCGCCATCTGTACTTCTTCTTACAGGATAACGATGGCAATAGCGGAACGGCGCCCGCCGACGGTCTCTATCTCCTCGCACTGCACATGAAGATTCCTGGGCTTGCCACTTCGCTCCCTGTGTTTATGATCTTCGGCACGCCCGGCTCTTCGGTCTCTGCCGAGGATGACGCTGCGTTCCCCTGGGTTGAACAGCAACTCAACTTGCCCGGCGATTTTAATCAAGACGGGCTGGTCGATTCCGCGGACTACGTTCTGTGGCGCGATACGCAAGGCCAGACCGGCGCGGGGCTCCCCGCCGATGGCAATGGCGATCAAACGGTCAACCAAGCCGACTGCGACTTGTGGCGCGCCAACTTCGGCCTGCGGTCGCAGATCATTGTAAACGACAATGGCCAAGACGCAGGCTCATCGCAAAGCCTCGCGCCGCATGTCGTGCCCGAATCATCGACCGAATCTCTGTTCGTTGTCGCGATTTTCTTTTTGAGCACACTGTGTCGCAAAACCCGAGTGGTTCGTGCGCAGCCATGAACTATCTCAATCGAGCGAGAGCGCCCTGCTGCTTTTCGATTGACGCTGTGCTGGTTTTGCGCCGTTGTCGTTAGACGTCTTTGCGCTCTAGGTATGCCGCGCCTAGGAAGATGAGGCCCAGGCACCACAGGCCGGAGCCGTTGTCCGCGACACGTTGGAAATAGAGGCCTGTCGCACAACCCACGAGGCCAAGGGTGGCCCAAAAGGCAGGGGACCACAGGAACTTCTGCAACAGTTTCGTCATGGATGGATCTCTCTGTTCGGTGACGAGTTCGATGCGTGGCGGTTCGGATTGCTGTTGGCGACGACGCTCAGCGGCCTCTTCGGCGAAGGCAGCAATGGCTTCTCTCAAAGAGCGAATCAGCGACGACCATCGACTACGAAATACGACGACTGCAATAACGCCGACGATCGCCCATTGATAAAGGCTGAGTTGGATCATGGCAGCCGTGCCTGCCAGGGCACCGAGCGGTCGGCCCCAGGAACCCGCCGGCCCCGGTCCGCCAACCGCGAGACTCCAACCTATGCCATTTTTCAAGCGTCTGCAATCCGGACTTCGCGGCCGTTGGCGTCTTGGCAATCGATCTTCAAAAACTCGGGTGACAGGCCTTCCTTGCTCACGACTTGCAGCTCGACGTTGTTATCCTGCTCGAGCTGCACCAAGTCGCGGCGTTTCTTGTTGTTGAGGTAGCTTGCTACCTCCTCTTCCACCGTCACAATGACGCGGGCCACTTGTTTGCCGCTGGTGACCAGTTGCAGCTTGCGGGCGACCTCGATCGCCATGCTTTCGGCGGATTTCACCAGACCGGTGCCGGTGCATGCCGGGCACTCTTTGTAGACGCTGCGTTTGATGCTCGGCCGGATCCGTTGCCGCGTCATTTCGATCAGGCCGAACGGGCTGGTGCGGAGGATTTTCGTGCGGGCTCGGTCGCGGCGAACGGCGTCGCGGAGCGTGCGTTCCACGCCGCGGCGGTTCCGCTCTTTGCGCATGTCGATGAAGTCGTTCACCACGACGCCGCCGAGGTCGCGAAGGCGAAGCTGGCGGGCGATTTCTTTCGCGGCGATGAGGTTCAGTTGGTAGGCGGATTCCTCGGCGGAGCCATCCGTACGGAAATTGCCACTGTTGACGTCAATCGCGACGAGGGCCTCGGTCTGATCGATCACCAGTGAGCCGCCGTTGCGGAGCGGCACCTTGCGCTGGTTGATCAGCGAGATTTCTTCATCAAGGTTGTATTTTTGGAACAGCGGTTCGCGGCCTTCGTAGAGTTTGAGCCGGTTCACGTAACGCGGCATGACGATTTGCAAGAACTCTTTGGCGCGCTCGAAGGCTTTGGGCTCATCGATGTAGATCGTGTCGACGTCTCCCGTGAAGATATCGCGAATCGTGCGAATGATCATGTCGCTTTCTTCGTAGATATCCACCGGGCCGCTCGTCTTTTTCACGCGGCGGACGATCACTTTCCACAGCCGCAGCAGGTACGCGAGATCGCGCGAGAGCTCTTTCTTCGTGCGGTCGGTGCCGGCCGTGCGGACGATGAAGCCAACGCCCTTCGGCGGGTTCAGCTCGCGGAGGATATCGCGGAGGCGGCGGCGGTCTTCGTCGCTTTCGATTTTGCGCGAGACGCCGATGCGGCCAAGCGCGGGCATGAGAACTAAGTAGCGGCCCGGGATGCTGATGTAGGTCGAAAGCGTCGGGCCTTTGGTGCCGATGCCTTCCTTAATGACTTGCACCAGGACTTCGTCGCCGCGTTGGAAGATTTCTTGGATCGGCGGCTTGAATCGCGGGCGGACGCCCGTGCGTTGGCGCGGCGAGCGGACGCTGGTGCCGCCGTTGCGGCGGCCGCCGCGGGGTGGGCGCTCGTGACCGTTGCCGTTGCCGCGACCATTGTCGGGACGATCGCCGAAGTCGCCTTCGCTTTCGCCATGGCCGTTTTCAGGACCAAAGTCTTCCTCTGGGCCGTTATCGCGTGGGTCTTCGTCGATATCGCGTTCGTGCGCGGGCTCACGGCTATCGAAATCGCGATCGCGGCCGCGAGATTGTCCACCGCCGCCGGGCAAATGGGCCTGGCGCGGATCGTAGCCGCCTTGGCGGAAGTATTGAGGCTCGACGTCGCTGATGTGCAAAAAGCCGTTGCGGCCGACGCCGAAATCGACGAACGCCGCTTGGATGCTGGGCTCTAGATTGACGATGCGGCCCTTATAAATGTTGCCGACGTAGTTTTGTTGGCTGAGGCGCTCCAGGTAGAGTTCTTCCAGCAGTCCGTCTTCAACGATCGCGATGCGGCATTCTTCCGCTTGCGCGACATTGATCAGCATTTCTTGTTTCATGTGGGATTTGACTCGGGTCTGTGTGTGAGTGTTGGTTCGCGCGGGAACGCAAACGCGTGTATTTCGATTGCCTAGATCGGCACGTCTGGTAAAGCTTTCGACAATTCCTCTTTTAAATATGTTTTCACATCGCGAGCGCTTTCGAGCTCCAGCGCGCGCTCGGCGACACGCTCGCACGCGTCGATCGAGACGCGGCGGCAAACCTGTTTGATTTCGGGGATGGCGGCCGGCGTAACGCTCATGCTCCGCAGGCCGATGCCGAGCAGCAGCATGGTGTACAGCGGGTTGCCGCACATTTGGCCGCACATGCTGATGGGGACTTCGTGCTCTTTCGCCGTTTTCACGGCCATGTTGATCAGCCGCAGCACCGACGGATCGGCGGCCGTGTACAGGCCGGCGACATCTTTGTTGCTCCGGTCGACGGCGAGTGCGTACTGGATGAGGTCGTTCGTGCCGATGCTGAAGAAATCAACTTCTTCGGCGAAGTGATCGAGCATCATCACGGCCGAGGGGACTTCGACCATCATGCCGACTTTCAGATCGCGATCGAACGCGATGCCTTCTTCGTCAAGGTCCTCACGCGCTTCGCGAAGGAGCGTTTTGGCATGCTTCAGCTCGAGCAAAT